>JBGSWB010000260.1:0-3076 GCA_041752675.1 Sideroxydans sp.
TACTACTCAACCCCCATCCTAACCTTCCCCCTGCATGGGGGAAGGAACGAGCGCGGTAGTGAACTATTAGTGGTGAAGATTCTTGCCACACTATTCTTCTTCCTTGCACTGAACGCGCAGGCTGAATCGTTTGAGGCAAAAGTCTTGGCGGTGATGGATGGCGACACCGTGTTCGTCAAAAGCGGTGTGTTCAAAGCAAAGCTCAGGCTATTGAACATCGATGCCCCCGAGAAAGACCAGCCCTACGGCAAACAGTCGCAAGAATCGTTGCAGTCGCTCATCGGCGGCAAAGTCATCCATGTGGAAAGCAAAGCGGTGGATAAATTCGGGCGCACCATCGCACTCATCAACATCCGCGATATCAATGTGAACGAAGAACAAGTACGGCGCGGCATGGCATGGGCCTATTCGCGCTCACGCGAAAGCCGAACCTACGACAGATTACAGAGCGAAGCACAGCAAGCCCGACGCGGCTTGTGGTCTCAAGCTGCACCGCAACAGCCTTCGCAGTGGCGCAAACTTCATCCCCCCGAACTCAGTAAATACACCAATAAACCGCATCCTAAGACACCACCACAAACACAAAATCCAGAAAGGTTCAGCAACTTGGCGTGTGGCAAGAAGAACTACTGCTCACAGATGGTGACCTGTGACGAAGCGCATTTCTATCTGACGGTGTGTGGTGTCAAACGGCTAGATACCAACAAAGATGGCATCCCGTGTGAGAGCCTGTGCGGGGTTTTGGAATGATGGCCCTATTTCAAAAACGGTATCGATAACCAAGGGCGAGGAAATCCTCACCATTCGCACCGTAGTTATTCATCAGATTGTAGATGCTACAACGATGGTGCAGTCGCACGAAGACTTCGTTCGAACTCATCGAAGGAAGCGAGAATCCCAATTCGATCAGCAACAGGTTCAACGTGCGACTGCCTTTGTCAGTTACCGGGCCTCGTTCCAATGGGCTGACGGAGGTGGTGTACGAGATGCCGAGAGGCGCTAAGCGCAGGCCTGTGCGCAAGGTCTCATTCCAAGGAAAACCATCCCACCGCACAACAGGTGCGATGCCGATCTCTTGCAAAGTCGCCACGCCGGATTGATGGCCGATCATCCCGTCTATCTCAAACGATAAAGGTAACGTCTCGGCACGCCAGATAGTCTTACTAGCAGTGATCGCCACGATGTACTGCTTTGCGAATCTGGCATCACCCTCCAATATCCAAGCGGGTGCTGTATCGTAATATTGACCCGCGTAGCCGCCGATGCTCCAGTCGAATGCTTCGCAATAGGCGTGCATCGGCATCATCAGAAATGTGCAAAGTAGTAAGCGGATGAGGATGTTGGATTGGGCTTGCATGATTTTCTCCCATGCTGTTTGCCAATTGTAGTGCTAGTTCGAGATGAATAGGAGGCTGCTACTAACCCATTTGAGACGCTCACATTTTCCGACAGTGGACGGTCAACGTTCAAAATCACCGACCTGCGCGGTTCTTTGCGCAGATCCGATGCATTGCTAGGTTGGGATTCTCAATAGCATGCTTGACAGTCTAGGTCAAAGCTCGTTACTTGGCCTTCGCTATGCCAAATGGTCAACGGTGTACATTCTCCCTCCAAATTCACGGGCGACGTATCTCGTGGAATTAACACCCCAAAGCGTTCTTCGATGACAGGAAGTGATTGACCCACTCGAATATCACCTAGGAAATTCCAGTTAGGTTTGGAAACAGTTATTCCAAAAATCCAAGGCTCTTTGAAAGATGGGGACGTGAGGACATCCAACGCTAAGCCTTCGAATTGAAGGGTATGCGTTTTGCAGCCGCCAGGCCTTTCGTTGCATTCGAAGTAATCAGTGCTGGCCGATATTTCCTGTACAAGATCACCTAACTTGCGAAGTGACTCAATATTCTTGGGTAGAGCGTTTGCGAGCTCTTGACACAACCTGCCCGGGTCGGTTTGTGTCGTTGAGATTACAAGGTTTCCGCCAGCAAGACTATTAAGCGGAAGAAGGCTTATGAGTATTACCGAAGCGAAGCGCATTTATAGAGATTCCCAACAGTTATTGTAGAGCCCCATGGGGGCGGAAAAATATTTTCCAGTTTCAGTATATAAGCCGAAATTCTATATACGGACAATATCTTTGATATGTCCGCAGCCGGTAGCCGTCACTCCCATTTAAACACAAACGCCCCGATTGCCAAGAACACCGCACTGGTCAGCGAAAGTATCCAGACATCCGGCATCACCTGCACCAAGGTCGCGCCTTCGTTCATGATACTGCTGGTGGCGGAGATCATGTGGGTGAGGGGGAATATCTCAGCGATGTTCTGCACCCAAGGTTGTGCACCTTCCATTGAGAACCACGCGCCGGAGAGCAACATCATCGGCCATGTCACGATGTTCAACATGCCGCCCGCCAGCTCTTCACTCGCGGTGTGTGCGGCACCTAAAAGACCGATAGAGATGAGGCTCATCGCACCTAATGTGGTGACGAGTAGCAGCGTGCCATACGAACCCTGCATGTTGAAGTCGATGAAGAAGTCGCACCCCACATACACGATGGTGGTGATGACGACGACCAACAACAAACGTGAGATGAGTTGCGCGAAGAGGAATTGGAAGGCGCCTAGCGGCGTCGCTTTGAGTCGTTTCAAGAATCCGTTCTTGCGATAACGCACGATGACGAAGCCCACGCCGAACAGGCAGGCGAACATCATATTCATACCGAGGATGCCTGGCAAAAACCAATCCACGTAACGTATTTCGGCACCTTCCACCACCTGCCGCTCGAACTTGTCTGCACCCACGCCCCAGATGATGCGCTCCAACAGATAGCCGTTAGGTGAGCTGGTGTTGACCCAATATTTCGGCGTAGCGCTCACATCGATGAGCATGTCCATCTGGTGATGTTTCACCTTGTTGATAGCGGTATCGAGGTCGTCGTAAGGGATGAATTGCAGATGCTGCGTGGTCGGCAATTTGGGCGCAGCTTGTGTCAGCTGTTCGATGCCACCCACGACACCGATCTTGTAGATGTCTTTGTTTCCACCCGAGAAAGTGAACGCAAGACCGAACACCA
>JBGSWB010000261.1:0-4454 GCA_041752675.1 Sideroxydans sp.
GGCAGCGGGTGCGCGTGTCGCCAAGCATGGTGGTCGTTCGGTGTCTTCCACCTGCGGTTCTGCCGATGTGTTGGAAGCGCTGGGCGTGAATCTCACGCTCACGCCGGAGCAAGTCGGCCACAGCATCGACCAGATCGGTATCGGCTTCATGTTCGCCCCCAACTTCCACGGTGCGATGAAATATGCCGCGCCAGTGCGGCGTGAATTGGGTGTGCGCACCATGTTCAACGTGCTGGGCCCGCTCACCAATCCAGCGGGTGCTGATAACCAAGTGATGGGCGTGTTCCATCCCGACTTGGTGGGTATCCAAGCGCGCGTGTTGCAACGCCTCGGCAGTCGCCATGTGTTGGTGGTGAACGGCAGTGATGGTCTGGATGAGATCACCATCAGTGGTGCGACCAACGTCGCCGAGTTGAAAGACGGACAGGTGATCGAATATACCGTCACACCCGAGCAATTCGGATTCAAGACAGCCTCGCTCGATTCCATCAAAGTCGCCAATAAGGAAGAAGCCAAGGCCATGTTGCTCGGCGTGCTGGACAACCAACCAGGGACTGCACGCGACATCGTCCAACTCAATGCAGGCGCGGCGATCTATGTGGCGGGCTTGGCCGACTCTTTGGCGAACGGCATCAAGAAAGCAGGCGAGATACTTGCCAGCGGTGCGGCCAAAGCCAAGTTGGCGCAGCTGGTCGAAGTCAGCAACCAGAGCAAAGCCTAAGTCAATCTAACGACCTGTGGCTTCCGTCCAGCATCCGTTCCCTCCCTTGCTCAGTCAAGACAGCGCCGATATCGAGCGTTGGCTGCTGGCGCTGAACGACGTCTACGCGCCGGATGAAGTCGCTCTCATCCGCAAAGCCAGCGAGTTCGCAGCGCCGCTGTATCACGACGAGGTGGATGTGACAGGCGCATCGTTGTTGCAACATGCGCTGGGCTCCGCTTCCATCCTCATCGGTCTGCACATGGATCACGAGACCATCGCGGCGACTACCTTGCATGCTGTGCCGAATCATCTGCAAGATTGGCGTGAGGTGTTGACGGCGCGCTTTGGCGCGAACGTCACCCGCTTGGTCGGCGGTATCTCGGACATGGAGCGTCTGCGCCACTTCAGCGAGGTGCGTAGTGCAGCCATCGCAGACAAACAAGAAGCCGCACAGCAGGTGGAAGGGCTGCGCAAGATGTTGCTGGCGATGGTGGAAGACATCCGCGTCGTACTCATCAAACTGGCCGAGCGCACACAGACGCTTCGCAATCTTTCTTCTGCCAGCCCCAATACGCAGCAGCATATCGCGCAAGAGACACGCAGCATCTTCGGGCCATTGGCGAACCGTCTCGGTGTGTGGCAACTGAAGTGGGAATTGGAAGACCTCTCGCTGCGTTACCTTGAGCCGACGCTGTACAAGAAGGTCGCCAAGCTGTTGGACGAACGTCGTGTCGATCGTGAGAGATACATCGCCGATTTCGTGGCGCAATTGCAAAGCGCACTGGCCGCACAAGGCATCAAGGCCGAGGTGAACGGACGCCCGAAACATATCCACAGCATCATCAACAAGATGAAGCGCAAGCAGATGGAATTCAGCGAGCTGTACGATATTCGCGCGGTGCGCATCCAGGTCAAGGACATCGAGAATTGCTACGCCGCACTTTCGGTCGTGCACGAATTGTGGCCTGCCATCCATAGCGAGTTCGACGACTACATCGCCAACCCCAAACCGAACGGTTATCAATCATTGCACACAGCCGTCCTCGGTCCGCGCGACCTTGCGGTCGAGGTGCAGATACGCACGCAGCAGATGCATCACGATTCCGAGTTGGGCGTGGCCGCGCATTGGCGCTACAAAGAGAACAAGCAGAGCGAATCCGGCTTCGACGAGAAGATCGCGTGGCTGCGCCAGATCTTGGCGTGGAAGGCGGAGTTGGCGGATAGCGGTGAGATGAAAGAGCAGTTCAAGAACGAATTGCTACAAGACCGCGTGTATGTGTTCACACCGCAAGGCAAGGTCATCGATCTGCCCAAGGGCGCGACGCCGGTGGATTTCGCTTACGTGGTACACACCGATCTGGGGCACCGTACGCGCGGCGCGAAGCTGAATGGCAGCATAGCCCCGCTCAACACCAAGTTGCAGACAGGTCAGCGCGTGGAGATATTGACCGCCAAACAAGGCGGCCCTAGCCGTGATTGGCTATCACCCAAATTAGGCTTCCTGCAAAGCGCTCGTTCACGTGCCAAGGTGCGTCACTGGTTCTCTGAACAGAACGTGGATGACAGCATCGCGCAGGGCAGGACCTTGCTCGATCGCGAGTTGGTACGAGTCGGTGTGACAGACATCAATCAAGAGAAGCTCGCGCAGAAACTCAAATTCAACAAGCTGGATGATCTGCTCGCCGCCCTTGGCCGTGGCGATATCACGCCGCGTCGTGTCAGCTTGGCTATCGGGCAAGAAGTACCAGTGAATGCGCCGCGCGTGAGCACGCAGACCATCGCGACATCAGACGGCAACGTGGTGATCGAAGGCGTGGGCAATCTGGTGAGCCGTACCGCGAAGTGTTGCAGCCCCGCAAAGGGAGACGACATCATCGGCTACGTCACTCGCGACCGTGGCATCACCATCCATAGGCGCGATTGCCCCTTCATGCAGCGCGTGCCGGAAGAGCGCGAGGACAGATTGCTCGAAGCAAGATGGGCAGCCAAAACGAATTGATCGGCTACGACAACAACGCATCAAATAGGTAAAGACCCATGCATGCCATCATCACCGCCACCGATTTAGTCAAACAATATCCCGGCGTGCGCGCCGTGGATGGCATCAACCTCGAGATACCCCAAGGTATCTGCTTCGGGCTGCTCGGCCCCAACGGCGCGGGCAAGACCACCACCATCGAGATGCTGGAAGGCATCCATCAACCCACCAGCGGTGGTGTGCTTTACAAAGGCGAGCCGCTAGGGGCGCGTTACCGTGAAGAGGTGGGTATCCAGTTCCAACACACGGCGTTGCAAGATTTCCTGACGGTGCGCGAGACGCTTAAATTCTTCGAGCGCCTTTACACCGAGACACTCCCTATAGCCGAAGTAATCGAGCTTTGTTCACTCACCGACATCTTGGATAGAGACACACGCAAGCTCTCGGGCGGTCAACGCCAGCGTTTGTTGCTGGGTCTTGCGCTCATCAACGACCCAGATCTCATCTTCCTAGATGAGCCAACGACCGGTCTAGATCCGCAAGCACGGCGCAACTTCTGGGACTTGGTGAAGCTGGTGAAATCGCGCAACAAGACCATTGTACTCACCACGCACTACATGGAAGAAGCGTATGCGCTGTGCGACGAGATCGCCATCATGGACAAAGGGCGCATCGTGTCGCAAGGCACACCAGAACAATTGCTGAAAGAACATTTTGGCGATGTCGTGTTGCAGATACCGGGTGACGATGCGGGCGGGAAATTGATGCAGCTGGACATCGGCGCCGTGCCCGCCGGCGAGTTGTTCGAGATCAAGACCAACCGTCTGCATCACACCCTGCAACAACTTATGGACAACGGTATCAACCTAGATAGGTTGCGCATCCGCGCGTGGACATTAGAGGATCTGTTCATCAATGTGACAGGTAAGGAGCACAAGTTATGAAGAAGTTCCTCGCCGTATTACATGCCCGCAACATGGAATTCCTGCGTGATCGTTCCGCACTGGTGTGGAACCTCGCCATGCCGTTCATGCTGGTGTTCGGTCTTGCGTTCACTTTCTCGGGTGGAAACAAAGACATCTACAAGATCGGTGTCGTGGGTGGCATCGAACAATTGACGCAAGCCGCGCCCAAGTTGCCGACTACGCAGCACCTGCAGTTCATCCCTTACGACGACCTTGATACCGCTATCAACAAGGTGAAGCATCACCAGATGGACATGCTCATCGACGTGCGTGCCGCGCCAAAGTATTGGGTCAACACCAGCTCGCCTAACGGCTATCTGCTAGAGCGCATCATCTGGGGCGTGGGCGCAGACAAGTTCGAGCGGCAGGCGGTGGAAGGTGCCGAGATACGTTATGTGGACTGGTTCCTGCCCGGCATCCTCGGCATGAACATGATGTTCGCCTGCCTGTTCGGTGTGGGTTTCGTCATCGTGCGTTATCGCAAGAACGGATTCTTGAAACGACTTAAAGCGACGCCGCTGAGCGCCTTCCAATTCCTTTTCGCACAACTCATCTCGCGCCTGTTACTGGTCGTCGTCATCACCACCCTCGTGTATGTGGGCTGTGACTTCTTCATCGACTTTAACATGCAGGGTTCGTATGGCACGCTGCTACTCGTCACCACATTAGGCGCGATGAGCCTCATCTCCATCGGTCTTTTAGTTGCTGCGCATACCGCGAGCGAAGAGTTGGCGGGTGGTATGTTGAACATCGTGACGTGGCCGATGATGTTGCTCTCGGGTGCGTGGTTCTCCTTGGAAGGCGCACA
>JBGSWB010000262.1:0-6365 GCA_041752675.1 Sideroxydans sp.
CTGTAGGTTTTGCAAGATGACGCTGACACGTTGACCTTCCAAGTCGAGGCCAAGGCGGTCGGCGATGGCGTAGAGCAACTCGTCACGTGACAAACTGGGATTGGCGAGGTAGATGGCTTTGATGTTGGTGGGGAGTTTTTCAAGCAACATGCGGCATAGCATGGTCTTACCACTACCGACCTCGCCGCTGATCTTGACGATGCCTTCGCCGTCTGTGATCGCATAGACCAATGCATTCAAGATCTCGCCACGATTCGCTCCTGAGAAGAAAAAATCGGTGACGGGAGTGATCTTGAAAGGTGGTTCGTTCAGTCCAAAATGCTCTAGGTACATCCAATTCCCCTTATTGGTTCGCTCTGTGTTTTTGCAAAGCTTCCATGCGGCTATACAGAGTGGTGCGTGCGATCCCTAGCAGTTTAGCGGCTTCGCTAACGTTTCCTTGGGCCAGTTCCATTGCAGTGTCGATGTACCTTTGAGTATAGCCCATCAGCATATCGTCCAGATTGAAGCCCCCTTGTTGCAGGATGCGCTTCAGATCGTTCGGTGATTCGCTCGAAGATGGAGTCACCTCGGCGAACTGTTGTTCGAACTCAGCTTCCAGCTGTGAGGGGCTGACTTTTGCACCAGCATACTTGGTGACTAGGCGAATGACGATGTTGCGCAGCTCACGCGTGTTACCAGGGAATGGATAGCTTTGCCAAGCAGACTGAGCCGCCCCATCTAATGTGAATGGTTTACGTTGCATCTGCTTCGTATAGAAGTTGCGAAAGTGTTCGAGCAGTAACATTTTGTCACCGCCCATCGTGTTCAACGGGGGTACGTTGATGGTGAATACACTCATGCGATGGAACAGGTCAGCGCGGAAGTTGCCGCTACGAACTGCTAGCGCCAAGACCAAGTTGGTGGCGGCGATGATGCGTGCATTGCTCTTGCGCGTCGCCGTCTCACCTACACGTTGGTACTCGCCGTTCTCTAATACTCGCAACAGCTTAGCTTGCAGCTCTTGCGGCAATTCGCCGATCTCGTCCAAGAACAGAGTTCCGTTCTCGGCTTTCTCGAAGAAACCGATTTGGGCGGTGGTCGCTCCCGTGAAAGATCCCTTGGCGTGGCCAAAAAGAGTCGATTCCAACAGATTTGGAGCGATGGCCGCGCAGTTAATGGCGATGAATGGAGAGTTTGGATCCCTGCTCAGGTTTTGCAAAGCCAGTGCGACCAATTCTTTGCCGCTTCCCGACTCACCTTGGATGAGAACGGGGTAAGGTGTGCTCGCGTAGAGTTTTATTTGTTCCCGCAGGGTCTGGATGACGGGACTTTCGCCGACGATGCCGAGTTGTGACTGACTCAACGCTACGGTGCGTTGTTCGCTGTGCTGGGCGATGAGAGCCGCGCGTAGTTGGGCGCGTATGTCGTCGGGCTTGCATGGCTTGGCGACGAACTCGAATGCTCCTAATGTGCGAGCATGGCGGGCATTACTCTCTTCACTCTGGCCTGATAGTGTGATGATCTTGATCTGGGGCGAGTGCGCCAACAATTCCGTGATGAGCCGGAAGCCCTCTTGCGGGCGGTGCGGTGTGGGGGGGAGGCCAAGGTCGACAAGCGCCAAGTTGGGGGGCGTGGGTAAATCACGGATGATGCGAATCGCTTGCTCTCGGTCTTCCGCCAGCACGATGTCGAACTCATCCGATAGAACCAGATTCAGCGAGTCGCGAATGAGCGGATCGTCATCCACGAGAAGTAGGGTGGGAAGCTTGTCTTTGTTCAAGATTTCGTCATGACTGAATAATTACGCGCGCAGGATAGCCACTAATGCCGATAAGCTCAAGGGTGATGGAGCAGGAAACTAGTGCGGGTGTGATGTTAGAATGCGCGCCTCGGAATTTGTGAAAAGCAAAAGGTCATCGTGTCGGCACTGGTAGAAATCAACGACGTCAACTTCTCGTACGATCAGCGCGCCATCCTGAAAGGCATCAATATGTCCTTTGGGAAGGGCAAGGTGATCGCTGTGATGGGCGGGAGCGGTTGCGGTAAGACCACGCTGTTTCGCTTGATTGGTGGTGCGCTAAAGCCAACGCGTGGCGAAGTCAAGATAGATGGCAAGGTCATCCACGAGTTGGATGATCGTGGCCTGTACGAGATGCGCCGCAAGATGGGTGTGCTGTTCCAATTCGGCGCGCTGTTCACCGATATGTCGGTGTTCGATAATGTGGCGTTCCAGATGCGCGAACATACTAATCTGCCCGAAGATATCATCCATGATCTAGTGATGCTTAAGCTGCACGCTGTAGGTTTGCGCGGCACCCACGACCTGATGCCAGCCGAGTTGTCTGGCGGTATGGCACGCCGCGTGGCATTGGCGCGCACAGTAGCTCTCGATCCGATGCTTATCCTTTATGACGAGCCGTTTGCGGGTCTTGATCCGATCTCTTTGAGCGTGGTCGGGCAACTTATCCGCAGATTGAACGATGCGCTGGGGGCGACCTCGGTGGTGGTGACGCATGATGTGCAGGAATCCTTGAAGATCGTGGATTACGTTTACTTCATCGCAGATGGTGTCATCGTGGCAGAAGGGACGCCCGATGAGATACGCGCTTCAGACAAGCCTTTCGTGCATCAATTCGTGCATGGCGAGATGGATGGTCCTATCCCGTTCCACTACCCCGGCGCGACCAGCTATGCGCAAGACCTGAAAGTGAGCGTCTGATGCCTTTAGTTAAGAGCGTGCGCGCAGTAGGACATCGGACGGTGAACGTCGTCTGGCGTATCGGCGTGGCATCGCGTTTCTTGTTCCAGACCTTGTTGCAGTCCGGCATGAGCTTCCGCCGCTTCGATCTGGTGGTGAAAGAATTGTTCGCCAGCGGAGTGATGTCTCTGGTCATCATCGGCGTGGCGGGTATGTTTGTCGGTATGGTGTTGGGCTTGCAGGGGTTCGAGACACTGAAGCGTTATGGTTCGGAGTCGGCGCTAGGCTCTTTGGTCGCCTTGAGTCTGGTGCGCGAGTTGGGGCCTGTGTTGGCAGCGCTCTTGTTCGCTAGTCGGGCGGGGTCGGCGATGACGGCTGAGATAGGGCTGATGAAAGCGACCGAGCAGATCGCCGCGATGGAGATGATGGCTGTGAGCCCCATCGCACGTGTGGTCGCACCTCGCTTCTGGGCGGGTGTCATCTCTATGCCATTGTTAGCCGCTATTTTCTCCGCGATGGGTGTGTTCGGCGGCTACGTGGTGGGGGTGGTGCTGATCGGTGTGGATGAAGGTTCATTCTGGTCGCAGATGCAGGCGACAGTCGATTTTCAGGAAGATATCTTGAATGGTGTGATCAAGAGTTTCGTGTTCGGTTTTGCGGTCACCGTGATCGCCTTGTTCGAAGGATTCGATGCGCCGCCGACAGCTGAAGGCGTATCGGGCGCGACGACACGTACCGTGGTGCAATCTTCGTTGGCGATATTGATGTTGGATGTCATATTGACTGCGTTCATGTTTCGAGGAGCATAAAGATGGAACGGACTAAATTAGATCTATGGGTAGGCGCTTTCGTGGTGGCAGGTATCGCGGCGTTGGTGGTGCTGGCGTTAAAGGTGGGGAACCTAAGTACCTACAACGTATCCGAGACGTACCAGTTGCAAGCCTACTTTAACAACGTAGGAGGCTTGAAGGCGACAGCTTCGGTGCGCAGTGCAGGTGTATTGGTCGGCCGCGTCACCAGCATCACCTTGGATACAGAGCGTTATGAGGCGAAGGTGACGATGAGTATCGACAAGCGTTATCAGTTTCCCAAAGATACATTCGCGAACATCCTGACGTCGGGTTTGTTGGGGGAGCAATACATCGGTCTGTTACCGGGTGGTGATGAGGAGTTTCTGGCCGATGGTGGTGAATTCAAGAAGACACAGTCTGCCATCGTGGTGGAAGAGTTGATTGGGAAATTCATGTTCAATAAATCGGAGAGTTCGAATTGATTATGGGAAAGTCGATCATGCGTAAGTTGATTGCAGTAATGACATTATTGGCGATAAGCGTGCTGCCAACCTCGGCGATGGCGGAAGATGTGACGCCGCCTGATGTGCTGATCGAACAGACGATGCATGAGGTGCTTGAGATCATCAAGAAGGACAGCGCCTTGCTGACTGATGAAAAGCGTCTGCTCGAATTGATCGATGCCAAGATACTGCCGCACTTCGATTTCGGCCGCATGACCAAGCTGGCCGTCGGCAAAGCTTGGCGCACGGCGACGCCAGAGCAGAAACAATCCCTGACTACTGAATTCCGTACCATGTTGGTGCGCACCTACACCAAGGTATTCACTACATATAAGAACCCCAAGGTGGAGACCAAGCATATTCAGGTCGCGGCAGGTGTGGACGAGATCCCAGTGAAGACAATCATCAGCTTCAGTGATGGCCGCTCAGCCAAAGTCGAGTATGAGATGGAAAAGACCCCGACGGGTTGGAAAGCGTTCGATGTCACCTTGGAAGGGGTGAGTCTGGTCACTAGTTATCGTGGCTCGTTCGGCGATCAGATCCAGCAGACAGGGGTCGATGGTTTGATACAGAAATTGGCAGAGACCAATCGCAATGCAAGCACCGCAAGTGCAAAAAGGGCACAAGCGAAGTGATCGTGTGGACTGACAATAAGTTCGCCGTTTCAGGGCCTTTGACTATCGATACGGTCAGAAGTCATCGGCAGTTCCCGCTCGATCAAAAAACAAAAAATGAATCATTGGTCGTGGATATGGCTCAAGTCGATATCGTCGACTCTGCTGCCGTCAGCTTGATGTTGTCTTGGCTGCGCCAAGCGAAAGTCCAGAATGTGGATATTTCGTTCATCCATGTTCCGATGAATCTGCAGAGCTTGGTCGACCTATATGGATTGTCCGAAGTCTTGCCCTTGAATTATTCCTAATCAGTAACGAGTAACCATCCATGCAAAAACTAGCCATCCAAGGCGGCAATCCATTACGCGGTGAAGTGCGTATCTCAGGTGCGAAGAACGCGGCGTTGCCCATCATGTGCGCCAGCCTGCTGACCGCAGACACTTTGCATTTGACTAATCTGCCCGACCTGCATGACGTCGGCACCATGCGTAAATTGTTGCAGCAGATGGGTGTGGCAGCAGAGACGGCAACGAACGAGATCACCTTCAAGGGTGACAAGATCGACAAGTGGGAAGCACCGTATGACATGGTGAAGACCATGCGCGCGGCCATTCTGGTACTCGGCCCATTGGTGGCGCGTTTCGGCGATGCCAAAGTCTCTTTGCCTGGAGGCTGCGCCATCGGTTCGCGTCCGGTCGATCTACACATCAAAGGACTGCAAGCGATGGGGGCGGAGATCACCATCGAGCATGGCTACATCCATGCCAAAGCCAAGAAGCTCAAAGGCGCACGCATCTTCTTCGACATCGTCAGCGTGACGGGAACAGAGAATCTGATGATGGCGGCTGCTTTGGCTGATGGCGTGACCGTGCTGGAGAACGCTGCGCGTGAACCTGAAGTCATCGACTTGGCGAATTGCCTGCGTGCGATGGGAGTCAAGATCGCTGGAGACGGCACAGACAACATCACCATCACGGGCGTTGAAAAGTTGCACGGTGCGACACATCACATCATGCCTGACCGTATCGAAAGCGGAACGTTCTTGGTGGCGGCGGCGGCGACGGGCGGTAGCATCACCCTGCGCGAGACACGTGCCGACATTCTTGAGACCGTGCTGGAGAAGCTGACCGAGGCCGGTGCGAAGATCAAGGTCGAGGGCGATAGCATCCATCTGGAAATGAGCGGTCGTCCGAAAGCGGTGAACGTGCGCACCGCACCACACCCCGCTTTCCCTACCGACATGCAAGCGCAGTTCATGGCGCTCAACTGCATCGCTGAGGGTAGTTCGATGGTCATCGAGACCATCTTCGAGAACCGCTTCATGCACGTGCAAGAGTTGCGTCGCCTAGGTGCGCAGATCGACGTGGAAGGCAACACTTCCGTCGTGCGTGGCGTGGACCATTTGGAAGGGGCGACCGTGATGGCGACTGATTTGCGTGCCTCGGCATGTTTGGTCATCGCGGGCTTGGTGGCGCAGGGCGAGACGATCATCGATCGCATCTATCATCTGGATCGTGGCTACGAACACATCGAAAGCAAGCTCGGCAAGCTCGGTGCTAACATTCGCCGAGTGAAGTAATCACAAATAAGTCGGCACAAACGCCGCGCCATAATAGGAATCAAACATGATCACCATCGCCCTTTCAAAAGGTCGCATCTTTGAAGAGACTTTGCCGTTACTCAAGGCGGCGGGCATCACGCCGCTGGAAGATCCAGAGTCTTCTCGCAAACTCATTTTGCCAACCAATCGTGACGATGTGCGACTCATCATCGTGCG
>JBGSWB010000263.1:0-5092 GCA_041752675.1 Sideroxydans sp.
GTGTCCGTCTGTGCATCGAGGAATAGCACATGCACGTCCACGCCGAAACGTTTCATTCCGGCGATGTGGGTAGGTAGTTGCTCGACACTAGTACCGCTACGCACATCGATACTTACTGCTATGCGGGTATAGCCAGCATTCTGCAGATTGTCGATGAGGTCAGTCAGTAGTTCGACGGGCAGATTGTCTACACAATAGAAGCCAGCGTCTTCCAACGTCTTCAACGCCACGCTCTTGCCAGAACCCGATAAACCACTGATGAGAAAAAGTTGCATGGTCGAGGCTTAGATGCCGCTGCCGTAGATCTGTTGCTCTTGACGTGTGATGAATTCTTGCATGGTGTCGATACCACGCTGCTGCAACACGAAGTTACGTGCAGCGGCCTCCACCAATACGGCGAGATTGCGCCCTGCCATCACGGGGATCTCCACCTTGCTGATGTTCACTCCCATGATCTCTTCGCGTCCCGATTGCGGTAGGCGGTCGAGTTTGGAAAGGTCGTCATGTTGTGGACGATAGAGATGCACGATGAGTTTGAGACTCTTCTTGCGACGCACCGCTGTCTCACCGAACATGGTGCGGATATTGAGCACACCCAAACCGCGCACCTCCAAGAAGTCGCGCAACAACTCTGGGCAGCGGCCTTCAAGCGCTTCAGGTGAGATGCGATACAACTCGACGATGTCGTCCGCCACCAAGCCGTTACCGCGCGTGATGAGCTCTAATGCCAATTCGCTCTTGCCCACGCCACTGTTGCCAGTGATCATCACGCCGACGCCGAGCACGTCAATAAACACGCCATGTCGAGTGGTGGATTCAGCGAGTGCCTTGATCATGTAGTGGCGCACCATCCACATCAAATGCACGCTGCTCAAAGGCGATCTGAACAAGGGTGTTTGGGTGCGGTTGGCGAATTCGATCAACCCTTTGTGGATGTCGGTGTCGCCCGCGATGATGAGGCAGGAAGGTTTTGCACCTTCTAGTTGCGTAAGAGCAGAGGCAAGTTCGGCGGGGGAGAGTGAGTGGAGGTAATCTAGCTCCGTATTGCTCAATACCTGCACCCAGTTCGGGTGCACTAGATTCATATGACCGATCAGGCCGAGATTGGAAGCGTTGACTGTCTCGCTATCGAGAGTGCGGTCTGCGCCATCCGTGCCCGCGACCCAAGTCAATCCCAAGCGTTCTTGCTTGTCGTCGAAGAGCTTACGGATGTTGATCTGCGACATGACAGTTAATTAAAAATTCGCGCAGCGATGCGTTCGTCTCCTCGCCCGCTGGCGGGAGAGGATTGAGGTGAGGGAACGGTCATAGCGGTTTTCATTGTAGGGAAGTCATTATGGCTATGACCGTTAGGCTTGCCAGTCGTTGAATAACTTGTGGATCGCTACCGCATCATTCGCATTCGTCAGTTCATCGCGAAACTTCTGATCACTGAACATCTGCGCTAACTCACCGAGGATCTGCAAATGCAAATCGGTCGCGCGCTCAGGTACGAGCAACACGAAAATGAAATTCACGGGTAAACCGTCCGGCGCATCGAAAGGGATGGGTGTCTCCATCTTCACGAAAGCGGCGACGGCATCGCGCAATCCCTTCACACGACCGTGCGGTATCGCAACGCCCTGTCCCAGTCCTGTCGAGCCCAATTTCTCACGGGCGAACAGACTGTCGAACACTTGGCTACGTGCGATGTTCTGCGTGTTCTCGAACAATATCCCGACGCGTTCGAACACACGTTTCTTGCTGGTCGATTCTGCATCCAGCAGGACGCATTCAGAAGTCAATATCTTGCTGATCAAACTCATGTTGTCTCACCAAATAAAAACGGGGCAACCATTCGGTTGCCCCGTATCACTTCATTCTGCTACTTGATGTTTGCCAGAATCGTCATGACGGCTGGCATTGCGTTTCTCTTTGTGTTTCAACACTTGACGATCCAAAGAATCAACCAGTGCATCGATCGCGACATACAGATTGGCGTCCTCTATCTCGGCATGGATGTCTTTGCCGGACAGGTGGACAGTGGCTTCCGCCTTTTGAACCAATTTGTCTACGGACAGGATGACATTGACGTCGATCACGTTGTCGAAATGGCGTTTGACCTTATCCAGTTTCGTTTGTACATGTTCACGAATGGCTGGAGTGATTTCGAGGTGACGTCCTGTGAGGTTGAGGTTCATGGCCTGCTCCTTTATGGTTAGAGTGATTTACGAAGATTCACCGGGAGGATACTCATTGATTCCCGGTATTTTGCCACGGTACGGCGGGCGACTATTATGCCCTGCTGTGCCAGGATCTCTGCCATGCGGCTGTCAGTGAGCGGATGCTTGGCATCCTCCTCGCTGACCATCTGTTTGATGAGCGCACGGATGGCGGTGGATGAACACGCACCGCCTGCTTCAGTAGCCAAACCGCTGCCGAAGAAATATTTGAATTCATAGATGCCTCGCGGCGTGTGCATGAACTTCTGCGTGGTCACACGCGAGATGGTGGATTCATGCAGCTCCAATTGGTCTGCGATCTCGCGCAACACCAAAGGGCGCATAGCGATGTCGCCATGTTGGAAGAATTGACGCTGACGTTCCACGATGGCCTGCGCCACGCGCAAGATGGTCTCGAAACGTTGTTGCAAGTTCTTGATGAACCAGCGCGCCTCTTGTAGCTGTGTCACCATGCCCTGTGCATTGCCGTCGCCGCGTTGCTGCAAGATGTTGGCATACACCTGATTCAGTCGCAGACGGGGCATGGCTTCTGGGTTCAGGCGTGCACGCCAGATACCGCCCACGCGCTCTACCAGCACATCCGGCACCACGTAGTCCGCAGCACGTTGTTCGAAGGCTGTGCCGGGCTTGGGTTGCAGATGCACGATGAGGTCTTGTGCGCAGCGCAGCGCATCATCGTCGCAGTGCAACACTTTTTTCAGCTTGTTGAAGTCGCGCGAGGCGAGTAGATCGAGATGCTTAGTCACCACAGCCAATGCCAATTCACGTCCCGGCACATCTTCTGGCATCGCTTGCAATTGCAGCGCCAGACACTCACTCAGGTCGCGTGCGCCGATGCCCGGTTCATCAAGATGTTGCAGTTGAACCAGCGCTGTTTCAAGATCGTCTAGCGTGATATCCAACTCTTGCGGCAGTAACTCGGCGATTTCTTGCAAAGGTTGCGACAGGTAAGCGTTCTCATCCAGCGCATCGATCAGCAGGCTGATGATCTTCTTGTCGCGAGAATCCAGTTGGCTCATGTTCAGTTGCCACAGCAGGTGCTCGCGCATGCTGGGTCGGTCGGCCGCCACCTCGCCATAACCTTCGTCCTCATCGTCGGGGCTGGGAGCGCTAGATGAGAAAGAAGGTTCGGACCAATCGGTCTCACTGGCGCGAGATTCGGTTTCGGGGGCAGGATTATCGTTATTGCTATTGGATGAGACCGGCTCAGAACTACTGCTACCGCTATAGGTCTGGTTACCGTTGTCGTCTTCGCGTTCGAGGAATGGGTTCTCGTCCAACAGGCGCGCAGTCTCTTGATTGATCTCTAGCGTGGAGAGCTGTAGCAACTTGATAGCCTGCTGCAACTGCGGTGTGAGCAGCAGTTGTTGTGATTGCCTGAGTTGGAGAGCTGGTTTCATTACGGATATTTGGTGATGGGCGGCGCTACTTATAACTTGAAGTGCTCGCCCAGGTACACCTTCCTCACGCCCTCATTATAGATGATTTCCTCGGGCTTGCCTTCCGCCATCACCGAACCTGCGTTGATGATGTAGGCGCGATCACAAATGCCTAATGTTTCCCTCACGTTATGGTCAGTGATGAGTACGCCGATACCGCGTTCCTTGAGAAAGCGGATGATCTTTTGGATATCGATGACCGCGATGGGGTCCACACCTGCGAAGGGTTCGTCCAACAGGATGAAGCGCGGGTCGGTAGCCAATGCACGGGCGATCTCCACACGGCGACGTTCACCGCCAGACAAACTGATGGCAGGGTTGTCGCGGATGTGAGTGATGTGCAGGTCGTTGAGCAAAGCTTCTAGACGCTCTAATTGCTCTTCGGGTGTATAGCCGTGCAACTCCAAAACGGATTGGATGTTCTGTGTCACCGTCATGCGTCGGAAGATAGAAGCTTCTTGTGGCAGATAAGCCAGGCCTAAGCGTGCGCGGCGATGGATAGGTTCGTGGGTCACGTTCTGCCCGTCGATGTTGATCTCCCCGCCATCGGCGGCGACCAGGCCGACGATCATGTAGAAGCTGGTGGTCTTGCCCGCACCATTGGGGCCCAGCAAGCCGACCACCTCTCCGCTACTGACGGAAAGTGATACGTCTTGTACCACGGTGCGTGAGCCGTAACGTTTCTTGAGCGAGGTCGTGCGCAGTTCACTCATGGTTGTGTCGCTTCCGTAGCAGGTGTGTTCAGGGTCGGGAGGGGCTGTATGGTCAAGCCATCTTGCTTGGTTGGTACATTCTTCGGCTTGTCTTTTTTGGGTTGGATCACCGCACGAACACGATCCTTGCTGGTAGGTTTGTCGCCAGCCACCATTGCCTTACCGCGCGCTTGGAATGTCTCGGTCTTGCTGTTGTAAGTGATGGAATCTCCCATCACTTCATCTTGCCCGCGTTTTACGCGGGCGTTCTTGAAAAAATCCACCTTGTCAGTACGCGTGTCGTACTCGATGCGCTCGCCGAAACCTTCGGCATATTCATCCGTTCCTTCCATCTTTTGGCGAAAGCCGGCGGGTGTACCAGATGCGCTCAGATGTTGATAGCCTTGTTTATCTTCCACCACCACTATCTTTTCAGCGACGATGCGCAAGGTACCTTGCGTCAGTTCGACATGCCCCTCGAATGTGCTGACCTGTTTCGCATCATCCAAGGTCATGCTATCCGACACGAGATGCAAGGGCTTATCGCGGTCGGCAGTCTCTGCCTGAACGTTGCTCAGGGCGCAAGCGAGAAGTAGTGCAAGGAGCTGGAGAGGGAATTTAATTTTTTGGTTCATGTTTCGCTCTGACTTGAGATAGCAATCGCACGGTGCGAGCTTGGTTGTCAAACAGTAAGCCGACAGCACTGACGACGTTCTTTCTGTCATACATCAAGACGGGA
>JBGSWB010000264.1:0-12487 GCA_041752675.1 Sideroxydans sp.
TATGCAGGTCTAGACCTGAGTAGCATCTTGGCAACATCCGCTGTGATCACGGCAGTGATCGCCTTTGCCATGCAAGACACCTTGGGCAACATCTTGGGTGGATTGGCGCTGCAACTCGATAACTCGGTCGAGGTGGGTGACTGGATCAAGGTGGACGACATCTCCGGTAAGGTGGTGGATATCCGTTGGCGCTCGACTTTGGTTGAGACACGCAATTGGGAGACGGTGGTGTTCCCCAACAGCCAGTTGATGAAGAACAAGTTCCTTGTGTTGGGCAGACGTACTGACGAGCCTGTGCAATGGCGGCGCTGGGTGTGGTTCAACGTGGGATTGGATATCTCTCCTTCACGCGTCATCAGTGTGGTCGAGACCGCCATCCTTAACACCGACATCGCCAACGTAGCCAAGAACCCGCAGCCGAATTGTGTGCTGATGGACATGGATAACAAAGGATATGCACGCTACGCATTGCGCTACTGGCTGACCGATCTGGCTCCCGATGATCCTACCGATGGGGCGATACGCTGGCACATCATGACAGCCTTACAGCGCGCTGGCCTCAAACTGGCATTGGAAGAGAAGAGCATCCACATCACTAAAGAGAACGAGAAGTACGACGAGGCGATCCATCAGCGTGAGGTGTTGTTGCGCATCAAGACCTTGCGCCGTGTCGAGTTGTTCTCGGCGATGACGGATGCGGAATTGAAGTCATTGGCAGAACGCTTACGATATTCGCCATTCTCGCGGGGCAACATCATCACGCAACAAGGGGACGAGCGTTCGCACTGGTTGTACATCATCATCAACGGCGAGGCGGATGTCTTGTTGAACGCACCGGATGGTGGAAAGCGTTTGCTCAACACGCTCGGCAAAGGCAGTTTCTTTGGGGAGATGGCGTTGCTGACCGGGGCGCCACGCCGTGCTTCGGTGTTGGCGAAAACGGATGTGGAATGTTATCGCTTGGACAAGGAAGCCTTCGAGGAGATCTTGCTGGCACGTCCCGCCATCGCAGATGAGGCGTCGCATATCCTTGCGGTACGCACAGCACAATTGGATAGCGTAGCGCAGGATATCGGTGCCACTTCTCAACGTGATCTATCACAAAGTCGTAGCGAGATACTAGCGACCATCAAGCGCTTTTTTTCGCTCAATATTTAGCTTGAGCGGGCGCATGTTGTATCATGCGGCCTGCCTTTGAATCCTAGAGACACTGAATATGAAAATAACATTCCTCGATTTCGAACAATCCGTTTCCGAGTTGGAAAATAAGATCGAGCAATTGCGCTATGTGCAGGATGATTCTGCTTTGGACATCTCCGACGAGATCGATCGCCTGAGTAAGAAGAGCCAGACACTGACCAAAGACATCTACGCCAAGCTCACACCATGGCAGATATCACAAGTGTCGCGTCACCCACAGCGCCCGTACACCTTAGACTACATCGAACACCTGTTCACTGATTTCGAAGAATTGCATGGCGACCGAGCTTATGCCGATGATGCCGCTATCGTAGGTGGCTTGGCACGTTTCAACGGTCAGAGCGTGATGGTCATCGGCCATCAAAAAGGTCGTGATACCAAGGAGCGTCAATACCGCAATTTTGGCATGCCTCGTCCCGAGGGATATCGTAAGGCGATGCGTCTGATGCGCTTGGCCGAGAAGTTCGGTATCCCCATCATGACTTTCATCGACACTCCGGGTGCCTACCCTGGCGTGGGTGCGGAAGAGCGTGGTCAATCTGAAGCTATCGGTAAGAACCTGTACGTGATGGCCGAGCTGCGTACCCCCATCATCTGCACCATCATTGGCGAAGGTGGTTCTGGCGGTGCGTTGGCGGTTGCGGTAGGTGACGCGATGCTGATGTTGCAGTACGCCACTTACTCCGTCATCTCACCAGAAGGTTGCGCTTCCATCTTGTGGAAGAGCGCTTCCAAAGCGGAAGAAGCTGCCGACACCTTGGCGATCACGGCCACACGTCTGAAAGCGTTGGGCTTGGTCGATAAGATCGTGAGCGAACCTTTGGGTGGTGCGCATCGTGATTACGAAGCGACTATGGCTAACGTCAAGAAAGCACTGGTCGATGCCCTCAAACAAGCTCAAAGCAAGCCAACCGGCGATCTGCTACAAGAGCGTTTCAATCGCTTGATGGGTTATGGCAAGTTCAAGGAAATCGAGCTTAGCTGAGTCTGTTGCGGCGCGCCTCGCGCCGCTTCTCCCCACCCACAGCAACATCCTCATCGGTTTGAGCGGCGGAATGGATTCCGTCGTTCTGCTGCATCTGCTCAGATCCATTGCGTCCCGTTTTCAGTGGCGACTTTCCGCACTCCATGTTCATCACGGCATCAGCCCCAACGCGGATGCGTGGGCTGAATCTTGTACCAAACTGTGCGCGCAGCTTGGCATCCCTTTGCAAGTCGAGCATGTCGACATCACCTCTTTGCGGGACGAGCATGGTATCGAGGCGGCGGCACGCAAACTAAGGCACAAAGCTTTTTTGAGCCAAATGTGTGACTTCGTTGCGCTGGCGCACCATGCCGACGATCAAGCTGAGACCTTGATGTTGCAGTTGTTGCGTGGTGCTGGCGTGAAAGGGGTATCGGCGATGCCTATGCTGAAGCCCGCGAATCATCAGATGCATGCCACGGTGCGACCTTTGTTGAATGTGTCTCGTGAGCAGTTGTGCGCCTACGCTGTTGAGAACAGCTTGTCTTGGGTTGAAGACGAGAGCAATGCCGATGTGCGTTACCCGCGAAATTTCTTACGGCATCGTGTCCTGCCAGAATTGCAATCCTGCTTCCCCAGATACAGAGAGACGCTGGCGCGTAGTGCGCACCATTTCGCCGAAGCGAGTCAGTTGATGGAGGAGTTGGCGCAATTGGATGCCTCGCAAGCCTTCGAGGGCGAGACACTTAGCGTCGATTCATTGCGTGCGCTGAGTCATGCAAGAGCCAAGAACCTGCTGCGCTATTTCTTGCATGTGCGGGGGGCGGTGATGCCCCAATCGGTGCAGATCGAAGATATGTTGGGGCAACTATGTGATGCCCGCGAAGATGCAGCGGTGTGCGTCGCTTTCGGTGATTGGGAGGTGCGGCGCTATCAAGGCTGGGTTCATGTGATGCCTGCACTCGGTGATTTTGATCACGCTATCGTCTTAGATTGGATGGGGCAGCTTGAACTTGTTTGGCCTGCCTTGAAGGTAAGACTGATGTTCTCGGAGGTGTCTGGTAACGGTGTCAGTTTGGAAAAGTTGAAAGGCGAGTCAATCTCTTTGCGTCTACGTTCAGGAGGAGAGTCATTGCGCCTCCATCACAACGGCACCAATCGTAGTTTAAAGAACATCCTGCAAGAGAAACACGTTCCACCGTGGCAACGCGAACGTCTCCCTTTACTGTATCGCGGAGATGCACTGGTGGCGATCATCGGGGTTGCCATTCATGCCGAATACCAAGCCAAAGAAGGTGAAAAAAGCCTGTTGGTGTCTTGGGAAAAATAGGGCTATGATGCGCCGACAATAAGTAGTAACAACCGTGTCGCTAATCCACTCAGGGAGAGAAACATGAATAAAGTAAGCGTGTTGTGTAGTGCCTTGTTGTTGAGCTTGTCTCTGTCCGTCTCCGCCGAACCCATCGTCATCAAATTCAGTCACGTCGTCGCTAACAGCACTCCCAAAGGAAAAGCTGCAGATTTCTTTGCCAAACGCGCGGACGAATTGACCAAGGGTAAGGTGAAAGTCGAGGTCTATCCGAACAGTTCCTTGTACAAGGACAAGGAGGAGATGGAAGCATTGCAGATCGGCGCCGTGCAGATGTTGGCCCCCTCGCTGGCGAAGTTCGGCCCGCTCGGTGTCAAAGAATTCGAAGCATTCGATTTTCCGTTCATCTTTGATGACTACGCTGACTTACATAAGATCACCCAAGGCCCTATCGGCGCGAGCTTGTTGGCAAAGTTGGAGCCAAAAGGCATCAAGGGATTGTCCTTCTGGGATAACGGCTTCAAATCGTTCTCTGCGAACTCACCGATCAAATCACCCGCTGATCTGAAGGGTAAGAAGATGCGTATCCAATCCTCCAAAGTGCTGGACGATCAGATGCGCTCTGTGGGTGCGTTGCCGCAAGTGATGGCGTTCTCCGAGGTGTATCAGGCCTTGTCCACGGGCGTGGTCGATGGCACTGAGAATCCGATCTCAAATCTGTACACACAGAAGATGCACGAAGTTCAAAAGAACCTGACACTGACCAATCACGGCTATCTCGGCTATGCGGTCATCGTGAACAAGAAGTTCTGGGATGAGTTGCCGGCCGATGTTCGCGGGCAATTGGAAAAAGCGATGAAGGAGGCCACAGTCTATGCCAACAAGATCGCACAGGAAGAGAACGATATGGCGCTTGCAGAAGTGAGGAAGAGCGGCAAGACAGAAGTCTATACGCCTACCAAAGAAGAGCGTATGGCATTCAAGAAAGCGATGGCTCCTGTGCATATCAATATGGCCGATCGTGTAGGCAAAGACCTGTTGCAATCCATCTACAAAGAGACCGGCTTCGATCCAAGCAAGTTGTGATCGATCTCACCCGCTGGCGAATGATGCTAGCGGGTGATTTCCTATAAAAACAATAATGGTTGTCACTGACTAGGGGAGTTCCGTCTGTGAAATATCTCGATCATCTTGAGGAATGGTTGATCACCTTCCTGATGGCTGGCGCGACATTGATCATCTTCGTCGCTGTCGTTCACCGTTACGCAGCCAGCAATACAGGTAGCCTTCCCGCCATACAAGACTGGCTGTTGACGCTGAATTTCACATGGGCGCAGGAACTCACCATCATCATGTTCGTATGGATGGCCAAGTTTGGTGCTGCTTATGGCGTGCGCACGGGCATCCACGTCGGTGTCGATGTGTTGATCAACCGGCTCGACGAGAAGATGCGCGGCAAGTTCATCGTGTTCGGATTGCTTTCGGGCGCGCTGTTCACGATCATCGTCGCTTCCTTGGGGGGGTATTTCGTGTGGGAGAACGGCGCTCACTATGCCTTCCTGCAGATGACGGATGCGCCCGTCGGTGATGTGCCAGAAGGGCCGACCACCCCTGACTTGGAATGGCCGACTTGGATCGTCTATTCGGCTATCCCGCTGGGTACGAGTCTGATGTGCTTCCGCTTTCTGCAAGTGTTGGTGAGTTTCATCAAAACAGGTGAGTTGCCACATCACGACCACGGCCACGTCGATGGTCTGGATGATGACAAACCTGCAGTCGATGCCAATGTGTATGCGATGGATGACAATCTGCATCCATCCGATAGCGCTAGGGATGAGAAGGGAGGCAAAAAATGAGCGCTTCCTTCATCTTCATTCTGTTGCTGGCGCTCATGCTTACGGGCATGCCCATCTCTATCTCATTGGGTCTGACCGTCCTCAGCTTCCTTTTTTTGTTCACCCAAGTTCCACTAGAATCTGTTGCTCTCAAGCTGTTCACTGGCATCGAGAAGTTCGAGATCATGGCGATCCCGTTCTTCATTCTTGCGGGTAATTTCCTTACCCATGGCGGGGTGGCGAAACGCATGATTCGCTTTGCGTCGTCGATGGTCGGTCACTTGTATGGCGGTCTTGGTATGTCGGGCGTGCTTGCCTGCGCCTTGTTTGCCGCTATATCGGGTTCTTCTCCTGCTACCGTCGTTGCCATCGGATCGATCTTGTTGCCTGCGATGATCAAGGCGGGATTCCCCAATAAATTCGGGGCGGGCATCATCACCACATCTGGAGCATTGGGCATCCTCATTCCACCTTCCATCGTGATGGTGATGTATTCGGTCGCGACCAACACCTCGGTGGGGGCGCTATTCATGGCGGGTGTCGTCCCCGGTATCGCGCTGGCATTGGTGTTGGGGGGGGTGACCTACTATCGTGCACGCAAGTTCGATTATCCCCGTTTGCCCAAGGCGAGTTTAGGCGAGCGCTGGAGGACGTTCCGTGAATCGGTATGGGGGCTGTTGCTCATCGTGATCGTGATGGGCGGTATCTACACAGGGATGTTCACACCGACCGAAGCAGCAGCGATGAGTGCGGTGTATGCCTTCTTCATCGCAGTGTTCGTCTATAAAGATCTGAGCTTCAAGGATGTGCCCAGGGTGTTACTCAACTCCGCAAATATGTCGGCGATGTTGTTGTACATCATCACCAATGCCATGTTGTTCTCGTTCATCATGACCAACGAGAACATCCCTCAAGCATTGGCGAATTGGATGTTGGGAAACGGGCTTGGGGTCATCACATTCTTATTGGCATGCAACATCATCTTGTTGCTGGCTGGCAACTTCATGGAGCCGTCCTCCATCGTGCTCATCTTCGCGCCTATCCTGTTTCCTGTGGCGATGAAACTGGGTATCGATCCTGTGCACTTTGGCATCATTATGGTGGTGAACATGGAAGTCGGCATGTGCCATCCGCCCGTGGGGCTTAACCTCTATGTCGCCTCCGGCATCACCAAAATGGGCATCACCGAACTCACCATCGCGGTCTGGCCGTGGTTGCTGTCCATGCTGGGTTTCTTGATGGTGGTGACCTATTGGCCTAGCTTGTCGCTCTGGCTGCCGCGCATGCTTGGCATGATCCAGTAATTTCAAGCAACAAAGCCTTCGAGTCCATTGATTTGATGTGATTTGGGAGCGCCCGCCCTGCGACAGAGCGGGCAAACCCTGATAGAATCGCGCCCTCAGAAATTTCTGAATCACCCTAAATACTTGGAGAAGAAGCATGGCTGTCGAACGCACACTTTCAATCATCAAACCCGATGCAGTCGCTAAGAATGTCATTGGTCAAATCTATTCCCGCTTCGAAGGCGCTGGCCTGAAGATCGTCGCAGCTCAGATGCGTCACTTGAACCGCGCTGAAGCAGAAGGCTTCTACGCTGTGCACAAAGCACGTCCTTTCTTCAAGGATCTGGTCGACTTCATGATCTCCGGTCCAGTTGCGATCCAAGTTTTGGAAGGCGAGAACGCAGTTGCCAAGCACCGTGACCTGATGGGCGCAACCGATCCTAAGAAGGCAGACAAAGGCACCATCCGTGCTGATTTCGCAGACAGCATTGATGCTAACGCTGTTCACGGTTCTGACTCTGCTGAAAACGCAGCGATCGAGATCGCTTATTTCTTCGCAGCGAAGAACGTTCACTCGCGTTAATCAATGAAGCAAAACCTCCTCGATTTTGATGCGCAGCAGTTGACTGCTTGGTTCGCGGAACAAGGTGAAAAACCTTTCCACGCCAAGCAGGTGTTGCGCTGGATCTACAAAAGCGGGGAGTCCGATTTCGATGCGATGAGTGACTTGGCTAAGTCACTGCGCGAGATGTTGAAACAAAAAGCCTGTATCCAAGCCCCCACCGTGATGCGTGAAGAGACCGCCTCTGACGGGACGCATAAGTGGTTGTTGGATGTGGGTACGGGTAATGCGGTCGAGACCGTATTCATCCCCGAAGAGGATAGAGGCACATTGTGTGTCTCTACCCAAGCAGGTTGTGCACTGGATTGCGCGTTCTGCTCCACGGGTAAACAGGGCTTCAATCGCAACCTTTCTACGGCTGAGATCATCGGTCAGGTATGGTGGGCGAACCGTCAGCTTGGTAAGAATGCGGCTGGCAATTGGCCGATCACCAATGTGGTACTGATGGGCATGGGCGAGCCGTTGTTGAATTTCGACAGCACGGTAAGTGCGTTGAATCTGATGCTGGACGACAACGCCTATGGTTTGTCACGCCGTCGTGTGACGGTGTCCACTTCAGGAGTCGTTCCTGCGATGGATAGATTGCGCGATGAGTGCCCAGTGGCGTTGGCTATCTCGCTGCATGCGCCTACCGATGCTTTGCGTAATGTGCTGGTGCCGATCAATCAGAAATATCCTCTACGCGAGTTGATGGCTGCTTGCCAGCGTTACTTGGTTAAAGCGCCGCGTGATTTCGTCACCTTCGAATATGTGATGTTGGCGGGAGTGAATGACAGCGTGCAGCAGGCGCGTGAGTTGATCGAACTGGTGCGTGATGTGCCATGCAAGTTCAACCTCATCCCGTTCAACCCATTCCCACAAGCTCCCTACCAACGTTCTGATATGGAAGTAGTGAAGCGTTTCCGTGATGTGCTGATGCAAGCGAATATCGTCACCACCATTCGTAAGGTGCGCGGTGATGACATCGCCGCCGCATGTGGTCAATTGGCAGGTCAAGTGCAAGACAAGACTAAGAGAACGATGCATCGTTTAGTGGAGGCAGGTCAATGAGGATTCTGTACGTCTTACTTACAGTTTTTGTATTGGCAGGATGCGCATCCAAAGGAGATGGTGAACAGACCACTTCCCAGCGCGCGCGCGGTATCGCCACCATCCACACTGAGTTGTCTGCGGCCTATTATGGTAGAGGGCAATACGCTATTGCGTTGCAGGAATTGGGGATCGCGGTGCAAGCCGATCCAACTTATGCTCCTGCCTACAACGTGCGCGCCCTTATTCGTATGGCTTTGCGCGAAGATGAGCAGGCTGAAGCAGATTTCAAGCGTAGCATTAAAATTGACAAGAACTATTCAGATGCTTACAACAACTTTGGCTGGTTCCTGTGTCAGCGCGGACGGGCGCATGAGTCATTGGAACAATTCCAAGAAGCGTTGAAGAATCCTTTGTATGCCACACCGGAAGTGGCTTATGCGAATGCTGGATCATGCGCCCTCAGAGCGGGTGAACTTTCGGTGGCAGAGAGTAATTTGCAGCGTGCCTTAGTGATGCGTCCAGGTATGCCTGAGGCTTTATATGGCCTGTCGGACGTTAGCTTTGCCAAAGCTGACTTCGCTTCTGCCAAGTCATATCTATTGAGATTCCAGCAGTCCACACAAGATTTGAATGCAGAGCAACTGTGGTTGGCAATCCGAATCGAGCGCAAGATGCGTGACCGAAACTCTGAAGCAAGCTATGCGTTGCAACTCAGAAAGCGCTTCCCGGAATCACGCGAAGTGCAACTTTTGCAGATGGGTGAGTGATGGATAACGTGCTGGAAACATCTAGCATCATTGAAGAGACTTCCATGTTGAGTGTCGGTGCAGTGTTGCGTGCTACAAGAGAAGCGCAAGGCCTGACAATCGCCGATGTCGCAGAGCGTATCAAATTTAGTGTCAAACAATTGGAAGCACTTGAGTCAGGCAAAAGTGAAGGGTTGCCAGAAGGCGCTTTCTTGCGTGGTTTTGTGCGGAGTTACGCGCGCACCTTACATCTAGATGAGATGCCATTGCTGGCAAGGATGTCACCAATTCAGGGACAGCATGGGGATGTGGGAGCAGTGCAGGCTGGTGGTCTGGAGTTTGTAACTGCGGACTCCCCGAACAGAAAGAATCTTTACCTTATGTTGGTCGCCTTGTTCGTGGCAATCGCACTGGCTATATTCATCTGGGATCAAAAAGATGAACCGATAGTTGAGAAAACGGTTCTGCAAGAGGTCGCGTTGCCTGAGATGGCACCTGCTTCTGCCGTGGAGCCAACTGCATCTGGTGAGAGTGCGGCTTCCGCCGTCATCGAAGAGACCATGCTGGAACAAGAGCTTCCAACCCCTAAGGTGGTCGAGCCGTCTAAGGTCGTTGTGATCCCTAAAGCCATCTCACCTGCGACCTCGATAGTGCCGGAAAAGCCAAAAGTGGTTGCGAGCTCTGTTGTCGTGGTGACACCGACAGCAGTAGTTGAGAAATCAACGCTCCCTCTCGATCAGTTGAAAAAACGTCCTATCCATATCGTCTTTACACATGACTCTTGGATGGAGATCAAAGATATCAACGGTGAACTGTTGTTGTCTCGCATGAATGCGGCTGGTACAGAGAAGTGGATCGGCGGTGGTCGTCGCGCACCTTATCAGGTTGCGATAGGTAAGGTCGAAGCGGTCAAGATCTTCTACAAAGGTCGTGAAGTCGATCTGTCAAAGTACAGCCAGACAGGGGTTGTGCATTTCGTGCTGGAATAAGCAATGAGTCATCTTCATATCATGCGTCGTAAGACGACTTCAGTACGTGTAGGCGATATCCACATCGGTGGTGATGCACCCATCGTCATCCAATCCATGACCAACACTGATACGGCTGACGCGGCAGGTACTGCAAAGCAGGTGTACGAATTGGCGCAAGCAGGTTCCGAGCTGGTGCGCATCACGGTGAATACGACCGAAGCTGCCATTCAAGTGTCAGTCATTCGCAAGATGTTGGACGACATGGGATGTGATGTGCCGCTCATCGGCGATTTCCATTACAACGGGCATCGATTGCTTACCGAATATCCAGAGTGCGCTCAAGCACTGGCGAAGTATCGAATCAATCCAGGTAATGTCGGCAAGAACCGCAAAGGTGAAGACCAATTCGCCATGATGATCGCGGTGGCTAAGCAGTATGACAAGCCGGTGCGTATCGGCGTCAACTGGGGCAGTCTGGATCAGGATCTGGTTGTGCGCATGATGGATGAGAATTCAAAACTGGCGCAGCCTAAAGAAGCGAACGAGGTGACGCGTGAGGCGCTCATTGTTTCCGCCTTGCAAAGCGCACAACGCGCCGAGGAACTGGGCCTGCCGCATGATCGCATCGTGCTGTCGTGCAAAGTGAGTGCGGTGCAGGACTTGATCGCTGTCTATACCGAATTATCCAAACGCAGTGACTATCCTTTGCATCTAGGTTTGACCGAGGCTGGGATGGGTTCCAAGGGGATCGTGGCGTCGACCGCAGCGTTGTCAGTGCTGTTGCAACGCGGCATTGGCGACACCATCCGTATCTCTTTGACGCCTGAGCCGAACGGTGACCGCACGCAAGAAGTGGTGGTGGGGCAGGAGATATTGCAGACTATGGGCTTGCGTTCATTCGCGCCGATGGTCACTGCCTGTCCAGGGTGTGGTCGTACTACCAGCACCGTATTCCAAGAGTTGGCGCAGGACATCCAGCGTTACTTGCGTTCGCAGATGCTGGTGTGGCGTGAACAGTATGTGGGCGTGGAAGAGATGGATGTGGCCGTGATGGGCTGTATCGTCAATGGACCAGGCGAAAGTAAGTTGGCCAACATCGGCATCAGCCTGCCGGGTACGGGCGAGACGCCTTCCGCCCCCGTGTATGTGGATGGTGAAAAGACAGTGACACTGCGCGGTGAGAACATCGCCGAGGAATTCCAGAAGATCGTCGATGACTACGTTGCCAACAAATACCCAAAACGCGCGGCAGGTGATAAACCATCCAAGCGTATCGAAATCAAAGCGATCTAATTCAAGATGAGTAATCCCTCCTTACAAGCCGTAAAAGGCATGAACGACATTTTGCCGGACGAGGCGCAGCTGTGGCTGTGGTTCGAGGATACGGTGCGCGACTGGCTCGAAGGTTACGGCTATCGCAACATCCGCATGCCGTTGGTGGAGCCGACTGCGTTGTTCAAGCGCGCCATCGGTGAGGTCACCGACATCGTCGAGAAGGAGATGTATAGCTTCGAGGATAGCCTCAACGGCGACCAGCTCACCTTGCGTCCAGAAGGTACGGCATCCTGCGTGCGTGCTGTATTGCAGCACAATCTGCTGTATAACGCACCGCAGCGCTTGTATTACCAAGGTCAGATGTTCCGTCACGAACGTCCACAGAAGGGGCGTTATCGCCAATTCCATCAAGTCGGTGTGGAAGCATTGGGTTTCGCTGGACCAGACATCGACGCCGAACAGATCGTGATGTGCGCTCGTTTGTGGAAGAAACTGGGAATCCGCGATGTAGCGTTGCAGATCAATACGCTGGGCGATGTCGCTTCGCGCCAACGTCATCGTGAGAAGCTCATTGCTTATTTCGAGCAGCACAAAGATGCGCTGGATACCGAAGCGCAACGCCGTTTGTACAGCAATCCGCTACGTATCCTCGACACCAAGAATCCAGCGATGCAGGACTTGGTGAGTGCAGCACCAAAGTTGATGGACGAACTAGATGAGGATGCGGTCAAGCATTTCGAAGCGGTGCAGGCCATCTTGAAACAACATGGCATCCCTTACGAGATCAATACGCGTTTGGTGCGGGGCTTGGATTATTACAACCGCACTGTGTTCGAATGGGTCACCACCCGCCTAGGCGCACAAGGTACGATCTGCGCTGGGGGGCGTTTCGACGGGCTGATCGAACAGATAGGCGGCAAACCCGCACCTGCGTGCGGTTTTGCGATGGGAGTGGAGCGTCTGCTGGCATTGTTGCAAGACGATGGCATGCAGAATCCAGCTGCACTTTTGGATGTGTACGTGGTGCATCAGGGTGACCAAGCACAGTCCTTGGCTTGGCAAGTTGCTGAGAACTTGCGTGATGGCGGCTTAAAAGTGCTGTTGCATTGCGGTGGTGGTAGTTTCAAATCTCAGATGAAGAAGGCGGACGGCAGTGCCGCTGCTTGCGCTGTTATCATCGGGGATGACGAAGTGGCTGCGAATGCGGTCACTTTCAAGCCCTTACGCGGTGGTGGTGAACAGCAAAAGAT
>JBGSWB010000265.1:0-10006 GCA_041752675.1 Sideroxydans sp.
CGGTGGTGGTAGTTTCAAATCTCAGATGAAGAAGGCGGACGGCAGTGCCGCTGCTTGCGCTGTTATCATCGGGGATGACGAAGTGGCTGCGAATGCGGTCACTTTCAAGCCCTTACGCGGTGGTGGTGAACAGCAAAAGATTGGTGTGGAAGAGTTGCAAGTAAAGATTCGTGACTTGATCAAATAAAGGAAATAAAAATGTCAGAGTTGGATTTGCATGAACAAGAACAGGTCGATGCGCTTAAAGCATGGTGGAGAGACAACGGCAAGTGGGTGGTCGGGGTGATTGTGGTTGGTCTGCTTGCTTTCGCAGGGATGCAGTTCTGGAAGAAGAACCAAGCTAGTCAGGCTGATGAAGCGGCGAAGCTGTATGTGGAAGTGATGAAACAGGTATCGACCAATGATGCCAAGCGCATCGGTGACGCTGCGGATGTGCTGGCAAGCAATTACGGCAGCAGTGCTTATGCACCACGTGCTCAATTGTTGGCTGCGCAGGCCAGCCTGCAAGCTAAAGATGTTCCGCACGCCAAAGTGCAATTACTCTGGGTCATCGAACATGCAAATGAAACCGCACTGCAAGATGCCGCACGGTTGAAATTGGCTAGCATCCTGCTGGACGAGAAAAAATATGATGAGGCCTTGAAGCAACTGGATGCTGCACATCCAGAATCATTCACTGGCTTGTATTCCGACTTGAAGGGCGATGTGTTGAGCGCGATGGGTAAAGCGACCGAAGCACGTGTGGCTTACCAGCTGGCCTTGGATAAAACAGATGCCAAAAGCATGTACCGCAATCTGATCCAATTGAAGTTGGATGGTCTGGGCGCTGCAAAATGAGATTTGCTCGTCTTCTAGCACTCGCGATATCAGTCTCCCTCGTTGCTTGTAGCAGCGACAAGGCGGCTGTAGAGCCGGCAAAGTTAGTCTTCTTCAAGCCCTCCGTTAAAGTCGACGTACGTTGGAAGCAGAGTGTCGGAGAAGCTGGGTTCAGCGTACTGACACCCGCAGTCACGCGTGAAGGCGTGTTCGTTGCCGACACCAAATATGTGCACCGTTTTGATCGAGATACCGGAAGGAAGGTATGGCGTATCGAGCCAGGCTTCACCATTACTGGGGGAGTCGGCGCGGGGGATGGGCTGGTTCTAGTCGGGGGTGATAAAGGCGAAGTCGCAGCCTATGAAGATGAGACAGGTAATCTGCGTTGGAAGACGAAAGCTTCCAGCGAGGTGTTGAGTGCTCCCAAGATCGCCGATGGCATTGTGGTGGTGCGCACAGGTAATGGTCGCATCGCTGGAATGGATGCGCAGGATGGGAAGCGAATCTGGTTGTATGAACGTTCCACGCCAACCTTGGTAGTGCGTAACCATGCAGGGGTCGTGATTCGCAATGGCATGGTGTACGCAGGTTTTGCCGCAGGTAAGGTGGCAGCTATTGGTCTTTCCAAAGGGGTGGTCATCTGGGAATCCGCCGTTTCGCAACCTAGGGGCAACACCGAGCTAGAACGCATCAGCGATATCACCAGTCTGCCAGCCGTAGATGACACACAAGTCTGCGCCGTGGCGTTCCAAGGACGTGTCGCGTGTTTCGATGCGATACAAGGCGGTACCTTGTGGTCGCGCGAGTTCTCTAGCGACAAAGGCTTGTCATTGTTCGGCTCTAATCTGTATATCACCGACAGTGATAGCAATGTGCTGGCGGCAGATAGGACGTCAGGCAGCTCCTTGTGGAAGAATGATCAGATGTCGTACCGCGCTGCGACAGCCGCCTTCCCCTTGGATGATTTCCTGCTGGTGGGAGACTACGAAGGCTATATCCATGTGTTAAAGCGTGAGGATGGCAGTTTCGTCGCGCGCCAGAAGACGGATGGCAGCGCTATCCTGACACCGCCAGTCACATTGGGTGACGGCGCATTGATTCAAACCAGCGACGGCGAACTGTATTCCATTGCCATCAAATAACGATATTCATGTTACCTACACTCGTACTAGTCGGTCGTCCTAACGTCGGCAAATCCACTTTGTTCAATCGCCTCACGCGCAGCCGTGATGCTTTGGTGGCCGATCAACCCGGACTGACACGCGACCGCCACTACGGCAAAGGTCGTGTCGGCGAGCGGCCTTACTTGGTGGTGGACACTGGTGGTCTGGAGCCTGTCGCCAAAGAAGGTATCCTGTACGAGATGGCGAAACAGACGCGTCAAGCCATCGATGAAGCAGACCTTGTGCTGTTCATTGTGGATGGACGTGCAGGGCTGACACCGCAAGACCGCATCATCGCGACGCAACTGCGCAAAACAGGGCGACCATTGATGTTGTTGGTGAATAAGTCTGAGGGTATGCAGAGCGCGCGTGCCACAGTTGAGTTCCATGAACTTGCTTTGGGAACACCCATTCCCATCTCATCCGCGCACGGTGATAACGTCACTGAGATGATCGGTCTCGCGCTGGATGAGTTACCTGCTTTCGAAGAAGAGAGCGAAGAGAAATCGACTCACCCTAAACTGGTCATCGTTGGTCGTCCCAATGTCGGTAAATCCACATTGGTCAACGCCATCCTTGGTGAAGAGCGCGTCATCGCCTACGACCAGCCGGGTACGACGCGCGATTCCATCTACATCGACTTTGAGCGTGGCGGAAAGCAGTACACCATCATCGATACGGCAGGCGTGCGTCGCCGTGGCAAGATCGACGAAGCTATTGAGAAGTTCTCGGTTGTGAAGACCTTGCAAGCCATCGAAGATGCGAATGTGGTCGTCTTGGTGGTGGATGCACGCGACCAGATCACCGAGCAGGATGCGCACCTCGCAGACTTCGTGTTGCAAACGGGGCGAGCCTTGGTGCTGGCAGTGAACAAATGGGACGGTCTAGACGAATACAAACGTGATACCGCCAAACGTGACATCGAGCGCAAGCTGCACTTTTTGAGTTTCGCCAAGCGCCACTTTATCTCGGCGCTGAATGGCACGGGGGTGGATGCATTGCTCAAGTCTGTGAATCAGGCTTATGAAGCGGCAATGAGAAAATTACCTACGCCGCAATTGACACGTGTGCTTCTGGCCGCAGTCGAAAAACAACAACCGCCGCGCGGTAGCATCTTCCGCCCCAAGATGCGTTACGCCCATCAAGGCGGTAGCAATCCACCGCTCATCGTGGTGCATGGAAGTGCGCTGGATAAAGTCCCTGAGACCTATCGTCGCTATCTGGAATCTTGCTTTAGCGATGCATTCAAGCTGGAAGGTACGCCGCTGCGTATCGAATTCAAGTCTGGCAAGAATCCATTTGCTGATAAGGCTCCTCGACCACTGACGGAGAGTGAAGAGAGAGCAGCGCACACAGCCCGCAAGCGCGGACGTCGCAAGTACGGCTGAACTTGACAGCACTTTCTTAATTCTGGGTTATCCAGTAGAGTGACAGCGTCTTAACCACTATAAGAGTCGATAATCATGAGTACAAAAGGGCAACAACTACAAGACCCGTTCCTGAATGCATTGCGCAAGGAACATGTGCAGGTCGCTATCTACCTCGTCAACGGCATCAAGTTGCAAGGTCAGGTCGAGTCATTCGATCAGTATGTGGTGCTGTTGAAAAACACGGTCACCCAGATGGTCTATAAACACGCCATCTCTACAATCGTTCCTGCGCGCGCTGTCACCATTCCATTCGACGCTGAGTGATGTCTGAGGCAACCACCGTCGCCAATACGGCGGTATTGGTCAGTCTCGACTTCGGCGCTCCCGATTACGCAGAAAGCCTAGAAGAGTTACGTCTCCTTGCCGAAAGCGCGGGTGTGAGGACGCTCGCGTTAGTCGAAGGGAAGCGTCAACGACCTGATCCAGCCACCTATGCAGGAAGTGGTAAGGTCGATGAGATCGCAGCGCTGGTCGAGGAGTTGGAAGCTCCGCTGGTCATCTTCAATCATGATCTTTCGCCAGCGCAGATGCGTAATCTCACCACGAAGATGCAGGTTCGAGTCATCGACCGTACCATGTTGATCTTGGATATTTTCGCCTTGCGTGCGCAAAGCCACGAAGGCAAGGTGCAGGTCGAATTGGCGCAACTCAAATATCTGTCCACGCGTCTGGTGGGTATGAACATGGACATGGGGCAGCAAAAGTTCGCTGTCGGCGCACGTGGTCCCGGTGAGACCCAGCTTGAACTGGATAGGCGCAAGTTGGATAGACGCGTACACCTGCTGAATGAGCGATTGAAGCAACTCAAGCGCCATCGTGAGTTACAACGTAAAGCCCGTGACCGTTCCGACGTGATGTCTGTGTCAATCGTGGGTTATACCAATGCGGGTAAATCGACGATGTTCAATCGCCTGACCAATTCCAATGTCTATGCAGCGAACCAGTTGTTCGCCACGCTGGATACCACGGCGCGTAAGATATTTCTTGAGGGCGACAGTACTAAACAGGTCATTTTGTCCGATACGGTAGGCTTTATCCGTCACCTTCCGCATGGCTTGGTGGCGGCTTTTAGAAGTACGCTCGAAGAGACGGCACAAGCCGACCTGTTGCTACATGTCGTGGATGTGAACAGTCCCGAGCGCCACGACCAAGTGGCTGAGGTGAACAAGGTCTTGACTGAGATCGGTGCGCAGAAGATTCCTCAGATCGTGGTATATAACAAGATCGACCTGCAAGCCTTAGCAGCAGGGGCGAAGCGCGATGAATATGGTAATATCTCGGCTGTAAATATAAGCGCAAAAACGGGCGATGGATTGTCTGATTTGCGGGCTGCGCTGATTGAGGTCAGGGATCGGCCAAGAGTAGAAGCACAGGCAGTAGAGTGGCATCCCCTTAACGACCATTAAGCTGAAGAAGGTAAAGAATATGGGACTGAATGACCCGCAATGGGGTAAAAACAACAGTGGCGGCCCTCCCGATCTTGAGGAGGTGATGCGCAATCTCAACAAAAAGATCCAATCGCTGTTTGGCGGTTCCGGCGGCGGTTCTCACAACAAGTCGGGCGGCAGTAGCGGCGGTGGTTTCGGCGGTATCGGCCTAGTCGTTGTCATCGTCGCACTGATCTGGGTCGGCAGTGGTTTCTACATCGTGGATGCTAGCCAGCGCGGTGTCGTGTTGCGCTTCGGTAAGCAGCTCGAAGTGACCGAGGCCGGTCCGCGTTGGCATTTGCCGTATCCGATCGAGACTGTCGAAGTCGTCAATCTGAGCCAAGTACGTACGGTCGAGGTGGGTTATCGCGAAAACGTCAAGAATAAGATGTTGAAAGAGTCGCTAATGTTGACGGACGACGAGAACATCATCGACATCCAGTTCGCAGTGCAGTATTTTTTGAAAGACCCAGGTGAATACCTGTTCAACAACCGTGCGACAGACGAGAACGTGCGTCAGGCAGCTGAGACCTCAATTCGCGAAGTGGTCGGCAGAAGCAAGATGGACTTCGTGTTGTATGAAGGTCGCGAGCAAGTCGCCGCATCGACTACCAAGTTGATGCAAGACATCTTGGATAAATACAAATCCGGTATCGTCATCAGCAAGATCACTATGCAGAACGCGCAACCGCCTGAGCAGGTTCAAGCTGCGTTCGATGATGCAGTAAAAGCGGGTCAAGACCGTGAGCGTCAAAAGAATGAAGGTCAAGCCTATGCCAACGATGTCGTACCGAAAGCAAAAGGTGCTGCGGCACGGCTGATGCAAGAGGCGGACGGTTACAAGCAGAGTGTGATCGCCAATGCGGAAGGTGATGCGAGTCGCTTCAAACAGATCCTCGTTGAATATGAGAAAGCACCAAGCGTGACGCGTGAGCGTATGTACATCGACATGATGCAACAGATACTTACTAGCAGCAGCAAAGTGCTGATCGATCAAAAGACAGGGAACGGTAGCTTGCTCTATCTACCTTTGGACAAGTTGATCCAGAGCACCAATTCGACGCCATCTCCAGAGGCTGTGCAAGCAGCTCAGGTGGCTAAGGTGGCAGAGCAGGGGGCGACCCCAGTGAGTGAATTCGCGCAACCACGTACGACTGGGTTGGGCCGTGATCGGGAGGCTCGCTAAATGAATCAAAAGATGAAAAACATATTGGTCGGTATCGTCGTTCTGTTGGTGCTAGTCGGCATGAGCGCCTTTGTGGTGGATCAGCGTCAGACGGCTATCGTGTTCCAGTTGGGTGAAGTGATGCGCGTGGAGACTACGCCGGGGCTGAAATTCAAAGTGCCTTTGGTGCAGAACGTGCGCTATTTCGATTCACGTATCTTGACGTTCGATACGACTGAACCTGAGCGATTCATCACGGCAGAAAAGAAGAACGTATTGGTCGATTCTTTCGTCAAATGGCGCATCTTCGATGTGAAGCAGTATTACATCAGCGTTGGTGGGGATGAGGCGCGCGCGCAGACTCGTTTGATGCAGACCGTCAATTCTGCGATGCGTGAGGAGTTCGGTAAGTTGACGATCCATGATGTGGTGTCTGGAAAACGTGACGAATTGATGCGCATCGTGCAAGAAAAGACCGATGGTGATGCACGCAAGATCGGTGTCGAGGTGTTGGATGTGCGCTTGAAACGCGTCGACTTCCCAGTCGAGATCAGTGATTCTGTGTATCGTCGTATGGAAGCAGAGCGTAAGCGTGTGGCGAACGAGCTGCGTGCGACCGGTAATGCGGAAAGTGAGAAGATCCGCGCGGATGCAGACCGTCAGCGTCAGGTGACATTGGCGCAGGCCTATCGTGATGCACAGAAGATCAAAGGTGAGGGGGATGCGAGAGCGTCCGCGCTATATGCTGGCGCGTTCGGGCGCAACTCTGAGTTCTACGCCTTCTACCGTAGCTTGGATGCTTACAAGCAGACATTCAAGAACAAGAGCGATGTGATGGTGCTTGATCCTAGTTCATCCTTCTTCAAGTATCTGAAGAGTTCGAACAAGGGCGGCGGCAAGTAGCCTGAAGGATGGTTGACTATTGGCTGATCGCCTTTGGTTTGATGTTGGTACTGGAAGGGATTATGCCGTTCCTGTTTCCCGCTGAGTGGCGCGAGACCTTGCGCAAGGTCGCTCAGTTCCAAGATGGGCAAGTGCGTTTTCTTGGGCTCACATTGATGTTGAGTGGGCTGTTGTTGATTTACTGGATCAAATGATGAATTGGTTGTTACCTGAGAATATTCAAGACATGCTGCCGGATGAAGCATGGCGTATCGAAGGCATGCGTCGTGAGGTGTTGGAATTCCTACGTTTGTCTGGATATCAGCTAGTCGCTCCGCCCTTGCTTGAGTACGCTGAATCGTTGCTCATCATCGATAGTGCAGAGATGGATCTGCGTACTTTTAAACTCGTCGATCAGTTGAGTGGACGTACCTTAGCGTTGCGTGCGGACATCACGCCGCAAGTGGCGCGTATCGATGCCCACCTGTTGAATCGCAAAGGCATCACGCGTCTGTGTTACGCAGGAAGCGTCGTGCATACCCAGCCCGCAGGTTTGATGCGGACACGCGAACCCTTGCAGATCGGCGCGGAGCTTTATGGACACGCAGGTATCGAGAGCGATCTTGAAGTGCAACGCCTGATGATGCAGATACTCACATTGCTTGGCATAGAGCAGGTGCATCTGGACTTGGGGCACGTAGGCGTGTTCAGTGCATTGATGGGCCATGCGCAGGTTGACGCAGCGTTGGAAGAGCAGTTATTCAATGCATTGCAGCATAAAGACGTTCCCACATTGACACAGTTGGTGAGTGGCTTGCCAAAAGATACGCAAGCTGCGGTATTGGCCTTGGCACAACTTTCTGGTGGTGTCGAGGTGATCGCTCGTGCGAAGGCGGTGTTGCCAGAGCTACCTCAAATCGTTGCAGCTTTGAACGAGTTGGAGCAAGCGGCGAACCAACTTAAGACATTGGCGGGCAATGTAGGTATCGATCTCGCCGAGTTGCGTGGTTATCACTATCACAGCGGCATGGTATTCGCGGCATATCACGCAGGCAGTCACGATGCGATCGCCTTGGGTGGTCGCTACGATGATGTGGGGATGAGCTTCGGACGTGCACGTCCAGCCACTGGATTCAGTATGGATCTGCGTCAATTGCATGGTTTGTTAGCGAAGCGTGCGTTGCCGCAAGCGATACGTGCACCGCACAAATATGATGCGTCATTGCAAGAAGCCATCGCTGCATTGCGCAAGCAAGGTGAAGCGGTCGTGGTCGATCTGCTGGGTAAGCCAGAGCATCATGCCGAGTTGAATTGCGATAGAGAATTGGTCTTGCGCGATGGCAAGTGGATCGTCGTCGCTTCAAAGAATTAAATACGTCTGGATTGGAAAGAGTCATGACTAGGAATGTCGTTGTAATCGGTACGCAGTGGGGTGATGAGGGAAAAGGCAAAGTCGTCGATTGGTTGACCGACAATGCTCAAGGGGTCGTGCGCTTCCAGGGTGGACACAATGCGGGTCATACACTCGTGATCGGTGGCGAGAAGACCGTCCTGCATCTCATCCCTTCCGGCATCCTGCGTGAGAACGTGATGTGCTATATCGGTAACGGCGTGGTCGTGTCTCCTTCTGCGTTGCTCAAAGAGATGGATAAGCTGGCAGCGGCTGGCGTACAAGTTTACGAGCGTCTGCGTATCTCGGAAGCTTGCCCACTCATCTTGCCGTATCACGAAGCTATCGACAAAGCGCGCGAGATCGCCAAAGGCGCCGCCAAGATCGGTACGACTGGACGCGGTATCGGCCCGGCCTACGAAGATAAGGTCGCGCGTCGTGCCATCCGCCTACAAGACTTGTTCCATCGCAAACGTTTCGCGGCAAAGTTGGGCGAAGTGCTGGACTACCATAATTTCGTTTTGAAGAACTACTTCAACGCGCCTATCGTCGATTTTCAAAAGACGATGGATGATGCGCTGGCTTTGGCTGAGCGTATCAAGCCATTGGTTCTAGACGTGCCGTGAGCTTTGTACGAAGCGAACAAGGCAGGTCAGAACTTGCTGTTCGAAGGTGCGCAAGGAACATTGCTGGACATCGACCACGGTACTTATCCGTTCGTGACTTCCAGCAACTGTATCTCTGGTGCGGCGACGAGCGGTGCAGGTATCGGTCCTCAGATGTTGCATTACGTGTTGGGTATCACCAAAGCTTACACCACGCGTGTCGGCTCTGGTCCGTTCCCAACCGAGTTGTACGATGCAGAGTCGAAGCAAGACCCGATCGGCAAGATGCTGGCCGAGAAGGGGCATGAGTTCGGTTCGACCACAGGACGGGCCCGCCGTTGTGGTTGGTTCGATGCAGCTGCGCTCAAACGTTCCATCCAGATCAACGGCGTGTCCGGTCTGTGCGTCACCAAGTTGGACGTGATGGATGGCATGGAGATGGTGCGTATCGGCGTGGGTTACAAGATCGACGGTCAGTTCAGCGACATCCTGCCTGTTGGTGCGGAATCGTTGGATGGCTGTGAGCCAGTGTATGAAGACATGCCGGGCTGGAGTGGTACGACTGTAGGTGTGAAGCGTTTCGAAGAACTACCAGTCGAAGCGCAGAATTATCTGAAGCGTATCGCCGAGATATGTGAAGTGCCAGTCGATATGGTCTCGACTGGGCCTGATCGTGACGAAACCATCGTGTTGCGTCACCCGTTCAAGGCTTAAATGAAGTTGAGAGTTACAAAGTGCACGCATCGCGATAGCGGTGCGTGTTTTTATTTAAGGGAATGTGCTGCAAACAAAAACGGCTCGCTTGCGCGAACCGTTTTGTTTAACCTTGGTGCCCAGAAGAGGACTCGAATGCCTTGCTGTGTATAGGTTTTCACCTATTTCCTGTAAAAATCCTGTAGTAAAAACGTTTTAAACGTTGCTTCTTTTTCGACCTAACGGCTTCTGAACTCTAGCTTCAAGCCATTCTTCCACTTCCTTCATTCTCCAAATCACCAGCCTGCTATTCGGAATTAGCAGTCTTGGTGGTAGCGCTTCTGGCCTGCGAGTAACGTCCTCACGCACTGTTCTTTGGGTTTTCCTGCGAGCACCAAGAATTTTGAATTTGGATCGTTCACAGAACCAGAGTCA
>JBGSWB010000266.1:0-14234 GCA_041752675.1 Sideroxydans sp.
GACCTCCTCATCGGTCGCACCTACACGGCGCACCTTCTTCTCTTGGATCACGCGCAACAGCTTGACCTGCATCGCCAAAGGCAGGTCGGCCACTTCATCCAGCAACAAAGTCCCTTGGTTCGCCGCTTGGAAGAAGCCCTCCTTGTCTTTGTCTGCGCCCGTGAAGGCTCCCTTACGATAACCAAAGAACTCACTTTCCATCAGATTCTCTGGGATCGCACCGCAGTTCACGGGAACGAAGGGCTGACCGCGACGGGCACTCTGTTCCACCAGCATCCTCGCCGCCAATTCTTTACCGCTACCGGATTCGCCACTGATATGCACTGGCGCCTGGCTACGCGCCACACGAGCAACTAGGTCACGCACTTGCTGCATCGCAGGTGAATCACCCAAAAGCAGCGTCCCATCTTTGACTGACTTGGCCTCTCCATGCGGCAAACGCAAGGCGGAGCTCACTAAGGAACGCAGCTGATCCAATGCGACCGGCTTGGAAAGATAGTCGAACGCGCCCGCCTTCAGCGCGGCGACCGCATTCTCCAGATTGCCATGCGCCGTGATCACCGCCACCGGCAGATCAAGGCCGTTCTCGCTGATATGTCGCAAAACCGCTAACCCATCCCCGTCAGGCATGCGCATATCCGTGAGGCATAGATCGAACTTGCTCGAATCGAGCCGCTGCAAGGCGCGCTGCACCCCGTTGGCACACTCCACCTCCAAGCCCATGCGCGTGAGTGCCAGTTCTAGCAACTCCAAGATATCCGCCTCATCATCCACGATCAGAACGCGCGGAATATTCGTAACCACCTCAGCCACCCCTTTCATCATTCATCGACATGCCGAACAAGATGCGGAAGCACGCGCCACCTTGCTCGGCAGCAAGATACTCGATACGCGCCCCATTGGCCTCACACAACTCCCGGGCGATGTACAAGCCCAATCCTGTCCCGCCCGCATCCGTCGTATTGAACGGCTCGAACAATTTCTGCACCGCCTCAGGCATGACACCTTTGCCATCATCGATGATATCCAACGTCACCCGCTCATCTTCATCACGCACCCCGCGAATATTGACGCTACCTACCTGCTTCTGACTATGGCGCAAAGCGTTGCGACACAAATTCCACAAGACCTGCTCAAGATGGCCTCGGTCGAAATTCACCACACAGCTTCCCGATATGTCTACTTTGAACACATCCAGCGACACACCTTCGACTTGGCACAGATTCTCGATGAAAGCAGGCAAACGCAAAGCGATATCTAGTCGCTCGGCTTGCACACGGTCGCGCCGATTCACCTGCATCACGTCCTGCACGATATGGTTAAGGCGAGAGGTATTGTCTAGAATGATCTGCAACAGGCGATCTTTGGCTGGGTCTGACTTCCCCTCTTTCAACAATTCGGTGGCATAACTGATCGAAGACAAAGGATTACGCACCTCATGCGCGATGTTCGCCGTGAGCCTACCCAACGCCGCTAATTTGACTTGCTGCGCCTGTTCTTGCGCACGCTGGATGTCCTCCAGCACGATCACCGCCCCCCAAAAACCTTCGCGCTCGACTGGCAGAAAACGGATGCGCGCCATCTGGTTGCTGACTGGCAAGCGCAACACCTCATGCCCAAGCGCCTTGTTCTGACGCCACGCCGCGAACAACGCTTCTAACAAGGGAGAACAATCCGCTAATCTTATTGGCTCACCAGACGGAAAGGAATATCCCAACAAGCGCTCAGCCCCTGGATTGGATTGGCGCACCACGCCGCGCTCATCCACCACCAACACCCCGTCTGGCATGTCCTGGATCATCAAGCGATTCGCCTCCGCCATATTGGACAGATCCACGCCACGCAGGAAGGCCAATCGCTCACTCGCCACCGCGTACTTGGACAAAGTGTGCGCCAGCCAAGCCACCGCAAAATAGGAAGTGCTGAGGATGCCGGCCTGCAAGAACTGCGCGATCGTGGCATCACTCGTCAGCACCGCATAACTATGTTCGAGCAGAATGGCGATACTGGCCAGCGCAGCGAACAACAGTGTGATGCGTCCGCCGCGAGCGATCATGCCGCCCAGCGCCAAAGAGACCAACAACAACATCCCTAAGTTACTCTGGATGCCGCCGCCAAAATATGTCAACGCCGTTAACGCGGCAATATCGACACCGATTTGAAAAGACAACTGCACCATCTGACGAGGCCAACGCAGCAAAACGGCCAATGCCGAGATGCCCACCATCACCGCATAAAACACGGCTATCCAAAGGAACCAGTGCTGATTGTGCACATTGAGCGTGAATATCTCGCCGAACAGCGAGGGCACTAACATCAACACGCCGCCGAGCGTCAGCCGATACAGATTGAAGAGGCTGAGGGAACGCCAAAAGCTGTCTTGCGAAAGCGGATCGGCCACCTGCGAATTAGGGAGGATCGGAGCAGTAGGGGATGAACTATCCCGCATGGGATCTATTTGGATTCGTGTTCGCGACGATGTGCTTCGCCACAAAAGAATTTGCCCGCAGAGGCAGTCGCCTCACTCTTGGGTAGATGCACGCCACACTGGGCACAATGCACCATGTCCTCGCTATCCGCAGCAGGTACATCCTCCTTGGTCGGTTGCTTGCGATAGGTCTTGAGCAACCAATACACGACTGCGATGACGGCGAACAATAAGAGTAAACGGCTCATGCGCATTCTCCAAATAAAGGTTTACCGGGTGAGCGGCTTCTTAGAACTGCCGCGTGGCCGCGAAGTGGGCCAATTCTAACAAACACTGCTTATGCTTTGAATCGACGAGACCTGCGATACAAGCACGTGCAGCTTCCGCTTCTTGCAGAGCTTGTTGGCGCGTGAAATCAAGCGCACCCGTGTCACGGATGATGTTCAACACCTCGGTGAATCTACTCACATCACCCTGCTCGATCGCCTCGCGCACCACGGTCGCTTGCTGCGGCGTACCGTGCTGCATGGCGTAGATCAAGGGCAAGGTCGGTTTGCCTTCCGCCAAGTCATCACCCAGATGCTTGCCAGTCTGCACCTCATCAGCCGAGTAATCCAACACATCATCGATCAACTGGAAGGCCGTACCCAGATGCATGCCGTACTTGGAAGCTGCCTCTTCATCGGCGGCGGATGATTTACCCAAGATCGCCCCCAGACGCATCGCCGCTTCGAACAACTTGGCTGTCTTGCAGTGGATGACCCGCATGTAATTAGCGACATCGACATCCGCATCATTGCAATTGAGCAACTGCAACACCTCGCCCTCGGCGATGACGTTGGTGGCATCAGCCAAGGTCTGCATCACGCGCATCTCACCTACATCCACCATCATCTGGAACGCGCGCGAGTAGAGGAAATCGCCCACCAACACGCTGGCCGCATTGCCGAACAGCGCATTCGCCGTCTCACGTCCGCGCCGCAGATCAGACTCATCCACCACATCGTCGTGCAACAAAGTCGCGGTATGGATGAACTCCACCACTGCTGCCAAGTCATGCTGGTGCTTACCCGTGTAACCGAATGATTGCGCAGAGAGCAGCACCAACGCGGGACGCAAGCGTTTGCCACCGCTATTGATGATGTATTCACCGACCTGATTGACCAGTGCCACTTCGGAATGCAGACGGGTACGTATCACCACATCCACTGCCGCCATGTCCGATGCGATCAACTGTTTGAGATTATCCAAGGAGTTTCCTATTCTGAATCGTCACTACTGCTCGGCGCATAGTCGCGATCTTTTTGAGGGGTCGCATTGTCGCATAAAGGCCCTTAGCTGATAACCGCCCTGTACCGCTGTAGGTACAAACCTATCCCCACCCCCACCACGCTCAAGGCCATCACGTAATGCGCAGGGGCGAGTTTATCCAGCGGTAATAGCAGACTGACCATCACTGGAGTCAAACCACCGAACACGGCGTAGGCGACGTTATAGGAGAACGACAAACCAGAGAAACGCACCACGGGCGGGAAGGACATGACCGCAGCGCTCGGCACCACACCGATGACGCCTACGAAGAACCCGCATAAGGCATACAGACTGTAGATGTTGTCGGGCGCGGCGCTGAGTTGTGAATACAGCAACCACGAGGACGCGCCCAAACCGACACAGCCGATAGCCAGTACGCGTCCTGCGCCGAACCTATCCGCCAATGCACCGAACAAGACGCAGCCGATACTCAAGGCCAGCGTGGCGATGCTGTTGGCTTGCAGGGCCGTACTCGCAGGGATGGCGAACAATTTCTGCACCAAGGTCGGCGTCATCAGGATCATCACCACCACCGCAGCGGAGAGCAGCCATGTCATCAGCATCGTCAACACGATGGCGGGACGATGCTCGCGCACCACCGTCTTCAACGGTAGCTCATCCGCCAGTTGTTTACGTGCCTGCATCTCTTTGAACACGGGTGTCTCATGCAGATAGCCGCGCAACCACACCGAGACCAGACCAAACACCCCGCCGATGATGAAGGGCACGCGCCAGCCTTCGGCCAGCAACTCAGCCGGCGCATAACTGCGGTTCACCGCCATCGCTACCAGCGAACCCAACAGGATGCCGCCCGTCAGCCCCGCAGTGAGCGTACCGCAGGCGAAACCAACGTGACGTTGCGGCACATGCTCAGCCACGAACACCCACGCACCCGGCACCTCGCCGCCGATAGCCGCACCTTGCATCACACGCAAGGCCAGCAACAACAACGGCGCCCAGATGCCGATGACCGCATAGGTCGGCAACAAGCCGATGAGCAAGGTCGGCACTGCCATCAACAAGATGCTCAACATGAACATACGCTTGCGACCAAACAAATCGCCAAAGTGCGCCATGATGATGCCGCCCAAGGGGCGTGCGAGATAACCTGCCGCGAAGATGCCGTAGGTCTGCACTTGGCGCAGCCAGTCAGGCATGTCGGGCGGGAAGAATAGTTGCGAGATAGCGGCCGCAAAGAACACGAAGATGATGAAGTCGTAGAACTCCAGCGCCCCGCCGAGTGCAGCGAGTGACAGGGTTCGATAATCGTTGCGATTCAAACTAGACACATTCGACCTTTCTCGCTTTCAACATCGCCTTCGCCGTCTGCACGATGGCGTAGATCGCCAACGGCACATCGATGAGGTAATCCCAGATATTGGTGGACTCATACCAGCCCATGCTCCACGCCAACACAGCTAAGGAACAAGCAGTAGGCAATAGATAAGAACCACGACGCATGGACCACAGAGACAACAGCGCCAACATCACAAGTAAACCAATGCCACCAAACCCCGACCGATAGGGGTCGAGCATGCCGATACCCAACGTGAACGGATACAACAGCAGAGCCAACACGCTGATGAATAAGAACAGGGCGAAACGTTCCCGCGCACTCCACCACGCAGTCCCCACTCCCCCCGCCAACTGGCGCAGACGCGCGACCGATGCCGCAACCAAGAGCAACACGCTGGGCATACTCAAATCGCCCACCATCCCGCGCAAGAAGCCCGCCAGTGAAAGTCCGAACACAGGCAACAACACTGCACCATAGACTGCCAATACGAACAGCCATCGCTTAGGCTGGCTGAAACGAGCCGCCACTGGCAAACGCAACGCCAGCAACACCCACACTAAAGCAAGACCTGATAAACCTGTCCAATCGGTGAAAGACATCTTACTTGCCTCCCTTCAAACGTTGTTGCAACCATAAGTCGTCGAACACCACGTGTTTGATGAAGGTGCGGTTCCAGGTGTACGCCACATGGATGTCGCCGTTATGCGCTTGGATCATGTACGGATACGAGAATTCGAAATGACAGCCGCCATTGCTACGCACCCACCGTTTAGCGGAATCAACATGTGCTGCGAGCCCTTGCGCATCTTCTTCCAATCTCTCGTCACTGCTGCGCGCCAAACCCTCGACCAGCGTCGTGCAAGCAGGCTCATCCAATGCCACACCGCGCAGGCGACTCATCTCTTCCAGTCGGCGCAACTCTTCCCATGTCGCCCCACCATCGCTGGATATTTGCAGACTCAGATTCTCGCGCCCCTGCTCTTGGTCGTTGAACACCGCCAGCCATCTACCATCGGGCAACACCAGCGCCGCCAATGCTGCATTCGAGTTCTTCATGACTGATTTTGTTGGCGCGCTCCAACGCCGACCGCCGTCTTCAGTCGTCATCGTCATCGCACGCGGTGCTTCGTCCTTGCCTGCGTAACGCGTCAACACCGTTGCTTCTTTCTCATTGCGCACCAACACCGCAGGTTGCAACGTCCCTTGACCACCCGTTGCCAATCTCTGCTTGTCAATGACCTTGCCCGCTTTGTCGAGGTGCAACATCTCCGCATATTTGCTGATGAACTCGTGGTACACGGGCAGCCCCACCGTGCCGTCGCTATAGAAGACCGGCGGCGCTTTCACCAAAGTGCTGATGTTCATGAACGGTGAGGTGATGAGACGGCGCGGCGCACTCCAACTCTCGCCCTCGTCGTGAGAGGTCAGCACACTGATGGAACTCCCCGCCCACCCACCCAGAGACACAGTGACGTAGAACATCCACAGCGATCCATCCGGCGCGCGGGTCGCCACGGGGTTGCCCACCTTGGAGATATAACGATGCAAACCGCGTTGCGTATCGCCACGCCCTGTCACCACCTGCTCATCACTCCACGCATCTTTTACAGGATCGAACACCGCGCTATTGATGGTCACATCCGACGCGCCCTCGCGGCTGCCCGAGAACCAGAACGCGCGCATGCGGCCATCCTTCAATTCAACCAGAGAGGCAGCGTGCGTCTGCACATTGAATCGGCTCGACGCGAAATGCGAATCGATGCGGCCTTGCGGCGCGACCGTCTCGGCGACACGCACGGTCTGACGGCGCCCCTGCTTGCGCACGACCACCTGCTTCACGACCACCGTCTTCTCCGGCGTCTTCACTTCTGGCACAGGCGGCAGGCGGAATCCATACGCCACATGCCACCCCGAAGCCTTGAACAAAGCCATCGAGAAGGCAGTGAGCACGAACGCCAGCAACGCCAACCTTTGATATTTCCCCATCAGCGACATCCCTCTTGTTGTGTGCCCGTTTGTTTTAGACGAACGTCCTGCGGCGCTTCCAGCAACCACTCACGTTCGAACAGATGTTGATACACCTCGCCATTCAGCATCGCTCGCAACTCATCACTGTTGTGACGACCGCGTATCTCCAAGCGTTGCCCGATGACGGTGCAGCCTTCGCACGGCTTGGCTTGCAATGGCAAGCGCACCGCGAACAACGGGTAGCGCTCTACCATCTGCCCCATGCCCAGCCCCCAATTCTCTTGGTAGCCATGCACCTGCGCACCTTTGAGCATGATGCCCGGGCCTTCGAAATGTGCGCGGAAGTTGCACGGTACCCACACCGTCTTGCCCTGCACGTATTGTTTTGTCTCTGCACCGTATGTTCCGAGTGCGCCATCGAACGGGCGCAAGAATGCCGCCAAGGCCAATAATGTGAGTAGCGCCACCACATTCACCAGACCGCGCGTCCAAGTCTTAATGAAGATAGCCAACAAGCCCAACACCACGGTCGCACTCATCAACAGCCAATAGCCAAAACCATACAAGCCACCGACCTCGTTCTCTAAGCTATTCGCCAGCCAGCCGAACAACGCGAGCACCATGCCACAGACTGCGATACTGAGCACGAACACCCAGCGCGGGATGCGATGCCAGTTCAGCGCACATAACAAAGCCACACCCGGCATCGCTTCCAACAAATAACGCGCCGTGCGCTGACTGGGGATGGCGAACACCACGAACAACACCGCCATCCATATCCACACCAATCGCTCTTCTTCACTCAGATAGTGGCGGCGACGGTAAGCCAGCACAAACACCGCCGCCACGGGGAACGCCAATAGTCCCGCGTTCATGGGATAGCCCAGCATCAGCGCCCACACACTGCTACCGCCCCAAAAGAATTGCCCCCAATAACTTCCCGAACGTGCGTCGAATTTGCTCGCGTTCTCACCCATCACGAACTCGCGCCACACCGACTGTGGGTCAGGGTCGAACGCGAGCCACAACGCGAACAGCCCCAGCGCGATGCCGCCCGCCAATACAGGTTTGAACGCGTCGCGCACGAAGAACTCGCGCCATTGATAACGACGCTGATGTAGGTACCACCACACCAAGATCAGACCGATAGGCGCGAGTAGCGCGAAAGACTTATAGAGCAGCCCGATACCGATCTCGACACCCAACAGCAACGGTATCGAGAGTCGCGAATCGAAACTGGACGTACGCCAATACAACAAGGTGAAGAAAGGCAGGAACAGCCAGAACACCTCCCCCGGATTGACCAAGAAGGGTCTGCCATAACGATAGGTGCTGAAGAACGCGAGATAAGTGAGCGCTGCGACGAAGCCTGTCTCGACCTTGCCTGTGAGTCTTTTCGCCAACAGGAAGAGTAGCAACGCCGTGAGCAAGGTGTAGATCACGCTAGGGTAGCGCAGATGCCACCAGTCCCAATCGCTCACCCAGTTCGTCGAAGCGATACCCTGCCAGAACACCAGCGGCGGTTTAGTGTTGCGCATGTTCTCCAGGGATGACTGCAAGGGTAGCCACTCGCCACTCTGCGCTGTCATGCGGGTGATGTGGGCGTACACCTCTTCATCTCCATTGCGCGGGATATGCAGACCATCGAGGCCGTAGAGATAGACAAACACCGCCAACAGCAGAGCTACCAAGTAACGCGTCACAGGAGTGGCAACGATACGGCTCAGCATGTCAGGCTTGTTTGTCTTGCTTTGAGTCAGACCCCAGCTTGGTGCGGCCGAAGGTCCAAATGTCATTGAGTAGGAAGTTCAACACACTGGTCACACCGATCGCGATGAGGTTGGCGATCTGATAGTAGAAGTGCGGTGCCAACAGATTGGTGAACACGATCTGCAAGATGATGCTCAAGCTACACGCCAACGAGTACTGGCCGAACTGCGCCGGCATGGACAGGTGGTGATATTGCTTGCGGTCCGCCCACGTCCAATAACGGTTCCACATGAAGTTATTGAGCGTCGCCAAGAAGATGGCCAGTGCCAAAGAAAGATTGAGGCGTATCTCGGTCGTCTGCACCGTGTTGAACAGGAACTCCTGAGCCATGTACAACACGCCGATATTGACCACCGTGCCGGAGGCTCCGACCGTGCCGAACTTCAAGAAACGACGCGAGAAGATGCGACGCAACAGCGAAGCCGTGCGCATCCTGATCTTGAACGGGGACGCCATCCTAGTGCGCACCCTGCAACAGCGTTCGTACCTGCAACAATACCTGCTCTGGCGTGATCTGTTGCAGACATTGGTTGTTACCGTCGCAAGGTGAGAGGCGATGGTTGTAGGCAGTCAGACAGGGAGAGCAAGACAACGAGGTGTAGAGACAATGGATGTTAGGTGCTAACGGGCTATACAGCGCAGGCGTCTCCGGCCCGAAGAACACCAAGGTCTGCAGGGGCGTGAGCGCAGCGAACTGGCCTGGCCCGCCATCATTCGTCACCAACAAAGAAGCGTGATGGAAGATAGCCAACAGATGGCGAACAGATTTCGTATAACCCGTAAGGTCGATGCACAAGTCATGTTTGCAATGCGCCACGATCTCCAAAGCCAAGGGCTTGGCATCCGGCAGGCCGATGAGACCGACCGCATAGCCGTCCTTTAGCAACTCATCGCACAAACGTTTGTAGTAAGCAGGCGGCCAAGCGCGGATAGGCAACAGCCCGCCGTCGGGATAGACCAGGATCAATTTCTTGCCCTGAAGCACAGGGAAATCTTTGAGCAGTTGAGCAGTGATGCCCTCCACCTCGCCCGCGTCGAATTGCAGCATCGGCGGCGCACTCACTTCATGTGCCGGCGCTTTGGCGATGGGCGTGCCGCTCGACTCGATCGCATCCACCATAGTAAGGAACTGTTGCGACAGATGGCGGTAGGGGTTGTACATCACCTTACGGTTCATGAACGTACCGCGATACAGACCTTCCTGCGTGTGCGGATGGAAACCGACATGCAGCTTCGCGCCCGACAGATAGGAAAAGATACTGCTGGCGCGCGAGAACAATTCGCAATCGATGACAACATCGAAGTCCAGTGAACGCATCTTGAGGAGAGCCTTGATGCTGTCGCCCGCGAACTCGCCCAACGCCTTGTCATTCAGCGTGATGACGTTCTCCTTGGGCATCACGCCCAACAGATCCAACACCTCGCGGTTCTTGCGGAACATCAGCATGTGCAGTTCGGCGTTCGGGTAGCGACGTCTCAGCTCGGCAAACATAGGCTGCGCCAACACCAAGCTACCCATCTCGGACAGCAATACGATGAGGATGCGCCTGGGGCGCTCGACCTTGGGTGCGCCGACGAAGGACACACGTAGCTTCTCGATGAGCGACAAAGCCGCACAGATCGGCACTCCGGCCAGTCGATCCACAGCTCGTTGGAAATTGATGTTCAAGAAGCAGCCCTGTCTTTGGATTGGAATGTCGGAGGCGTGAGCCGTTCCGACGCTGCGCGATTATCGGCGAAAGCACCCGCCCGAACAAGCCAGAATGAGACATCTGTTCGCCGTTGCTCCCATGGTGTAAATTGCTCCCCATTCCTCACTCCCGTCGCCCACACCAAAGACACGTCAGATGAGCCATCCTTCACACATCGGCCCCTACCGTCTGCTAAAAAAGTTGGGCGCAGGTGCGACCAGCGTGGTCTATCTGGCACATGACCCGGCCAACGACCGCGAGATCGCACTCAAAGTCATCAACCAAGCCTTCCTTGATAATCCCAGGAACGGACGCCAGAACCGCAAACAGTTGCAGAACGAGGCGACGCTAGCGGGCAAGCTATCGCATCCTCACATCGTCACCACCTACGAGGCCGTCATCAGCGACGAGGTTTGCTACATCGCGATGGAACATGTGCCGGGCGGCACATTGGAAAGACACATCCACGCCGATGACCTATTGCCACTCGATCGCGTGGTCGCCTACATGTTCGAGTGTTGCCGCGCCCTCAACTACGCGCAGTTCAACGGCGTCATCCACCGCGACATCAAACCAGCCAACCTGTTACTTGGTGACGAGGACACTCTCAAGATATCCGACCTCGGGGCCGCCGTGCGCATGGACATCGAGCAGACGCAAAGCAACGTCGGATCCCCCAACTATATGTCGCCAGAACAAGTGCGCGGCGCGGCGGTCACGCACCAGACCGATATCTACTCGCTCGGCGTGGTGATGTATCGCCTGCTCACCGGACACTCGCCCTACAGCCCGAAGAACTTGGCCAACCTGTACCACCAGATATTGAACGAGACGCCCATCGCACCGAGCCAACTGCGTAAGGACCTGCCTGCCACACTGGAACGCATCGTGCAGACGGCCATGCAAAAAGACCCCGCTAAACGCTTTGCGACATGGCGCGACTTCGGCAATGCACTGGCCGCAGTCGGCCATTTCGAGAAGAGCGACCTTGAGGTCAACGAGACTGAGAAGTTCGCCGCGCTACGCAAGATGCAGTTCTTCGAGGATTTCGCGGACATCGAGCTGTGGGAGATCCTGCGCATCAGCGAATGGCAGAAACAACCTGAGAAGACCGTCCTCATGCGCGAGAACGAGATGGGCGACGAGTTCTACATGATCATTGACGGTAGTGTGAGTGTCACCCGTGGTTCGCGCTTGCTCATCGCACTACGCAAAGGCGATTGCTGCGGCGAGATGGCTTACATCCGTGGCCGCCGCATGCCGCGCTCCGCCACCGTCACCGCCAACACCGACATCACCGTGATGAAGATAGACCCGCATCAACTCAACCAACTATCGGAACAGTGTCAATCGCACTTCAACCAGTCCTTCATGTTCGTTCTGGCCGAGCGCCTACGCATGTCAGATGATCGAGTTTCGAAACTTATCAGCTAGAATCCGCCGCCCTATTTATTCTGGAGATTTCGCAACATGACAACCAAGACCATCATCAGCACACCCGATGCACCCGCCGCTATCGGCACATACTCGCAAGCCGTGCGCGTGGACGACACCGTCTACCTTTCCGGCCAGATCGGCCTCGACCCTGACACCATGACCTTGGTGGATGGCATCGAAGCGCAAGTGAATCGTGTGTTCAAAAATCTGCGCGCGGTCGCCGACGCATCGGGTGGCAGCTTGGATGACGTGGTGAAACTCAACATCTATCTCACCGACTTGGGACATTTCGCCAAAGTGAACGAGATCATGGCGACCTACTTCAGCCAGCCCTATCCCGCACGCGCCGCTGTAGGTGTCGCCACGCTGCCGCGCGGTGCATTGGTCGAAGCGGATGGTGTGCTCATCCTGCAGTTCTGATCCGTCCTCAAATAGCAGTAACGAACCGGCCTCCCCATGACGCAACCGCAGAACATCGGTAAGTATTCCATCGTCAAAAAACTCGGACAAGGTGCGACCAGCACCGTGTATCTCGGCTTCGACACTTTCGCCAAACGCGAAGTGGCGATCAAGGTGTTGAAGCAAGAGATATTGAACGACCCGAAGTTCGGCAAGATATATCAACGCCAACTGGACAACGAGGCTTCACTGGTCGGTAAACTTTCCCACCCGCACATCGTCGCCATCTACGACGCGCTCATCGGCGACAACGAGAGCCACATCGTGATGGAGTATGTGGACGGCGGCACATTGGAAAGGCATGCCGAACCCGATGACCTACTACCCGTCGACCGCGTAGTGGAATACATGTTCAAGTGCTGCCGCGCATTGAACTACGCGCAGTTCAACGGCGTCATCCACCGCGACATCAAACCGGCAAACATGCTGTTGACCGCAGAGGGTGACATCAAGATATCTGACATGGGCGCGGCACTGATACTGAATCTAGAGCAGACACAAGTGAGCAACCTCGGCTCACCCAGCTACATGTCTCCCGAACAGATACGCGCCGAGACACTGACACACCAGACCGACATCTACTCCTTGGGCGTGGTGATGTATCGTTTGCTCACGGGACACGCGCCCTATCACGCGCAAAGTCTCGCCAGCCTGTGCCATCAGATATTGAATACGACTCCGCCCACGCTGCGCTCGCATCGAGAGAACATCCCGCCCGAACTGGAACATGTGGTGTTGCGCGCCATGCACAAAGAGAAATCGCAGCGCTATGCGAATTGGAAAGACTTCGGCAGCGACCTCGCCGCCTTGGGACGTTTCGAACAGACCGATGTCGAGACCAACCAGACCGAGAAATTCACCGCCCTGCGCGAGATGACACTGTTCAAAGATTTCACCGACACCGAACTGTGGGAGATCTTGCGCGTCGGCAGCTGGCAGAAACAACCCGTGCAGACCGTGCTGATGCGCGAAGACGAGATGGGTGACGATTTTTACATCATGATCGAAGGCAGCGTGAATGTCACCAAAGGCGGCAAGCTGCTCAACCTCATCAGCCGCGACGATTGCTTCGGCGAGATGTCCTACATCAGCGGCAAGGTCGTGCCGCGCTCCGCCACCGTCACTGCCAGCACCGAAGTCACCGTGTTGCGCATCGCCCCCAAACTGCTAGCCCAACTCTCCGACCACTGCCAACTGCATTTCAACCAAGCCTTCCTGCGCGTGATGGCAGACCGTTTGCGTATGGCGGACACCCGCTTCGCCAAGTTGGCGAACTAGAAGCTGGCTGCATTGGCTACACCCTCCAAAATCTCTCCGACGACGCTGGCGAAACTCGCCAAGCTCGGCATCCATCATCGTGCCGATCTGTTGTTGCACCTGCCCTTGCGTTACGAGGACGAGACACATCTCACGCCCATCGCTGATGCGCAGCCGGGAATGACGGTGCAGGTGCAGGGTGTCATCACGCATAGCGAGGTGATGTTCCGCCCACGCCGCAGTTTGGTGTGTCGTCTGATGGAAGGCCATGAAGAACTGACGCTGCGCTTCCTCAACTTCTATCCCAGCCAACAGAAACAACTCGCCGTGGACAAGCAGATACGCGCGATTGGTGAAGTGCGAATGGGGTACTTCGGCTTGGAGATGGTGCACCCGAAATGTCGCGCGGCGGATGACGACACACCCTTGCAGCAAAGCCTCACGCCCATCTACCCAACCACGGCAGGGCTGGCACAACCTGTGTTGCGCAAGCTCATCAACAATGCGCTGGAGACCATCCCGCTCACCGACACCTTGCCTGCGCCGCTGCTGAAGAAATTGAAGCTCGCCGACTTCGGCGACAGCCTGCGTCTGTTGCACAACCCTGAAGCCGATG
>JBGSWB010000267.1:0-2998 GCA_041752675.1 Sideroxydans sp.
CGTTGCACTTCATATTTGAACCCGCGTATCGTAATAATTGGTTGCGCCAACATTTATTGCATTTCGAAAGGGGCCGATGTAAAGGCTTTTATGGAGTGAGGCAAAGTGTCTAGATAAATGCTCTGTAAAGACGTGGTTCCAAATATCCCCAAAAACCACTTGAATAATCTCATTTGAGATTTGCATGCGATTTAATTCTGGAGTCAATACTCCTCTTGATTCTGAGAAGAGTTCAATTTTCCAATACGAAGGTTGGTTTCTATCTGCGGATATTTTTAGCTTATTGGGAAATAGTCTGGGAGGTTGTTCTGTCAAGCAATCCGCAGTTTCTGCCTCAATCTCAAACTCAATTGAAATGGGGCGATTATTTGTGTCAGAGAATATTTCTAGTTGATCATTCACATATTCGATATTCAAGGACTTTTGTTTGGCAACGACAAAGTTATTAATTCCAAAAGGTGTTGAGAGTTCCTGCCAAATATTTCTGAACTCACGAAACATTTTTAGGAGAGATGATTTCCCGGAATTATTTGGCCCGATGAAGCTGATTATTCCATTGTCTATTTCAATTCTGGCCGGATTGGAATCATCAAAGCACCTGTAGTTTTTGATTGTGATCTTAGCTTTTTTCATATGCCTGCCTTTTAGTGACTTATGACTAATTGAGCTACACCAGCTTCTTTAGCTGATACATCCTCTCCAACGCTTCCTTCGGACTCATCTCATCTGGTTGTAAATCACGAAGTGCCGATAGCAGCGGATGTTCTTCCGGCTCTGGCACTTCGGGTGTCGCGGCAAAGAGGTCGCCTTGCGGGCTTTGTGCGGCGCTGTTCTGTTCCAACTTCACTAACTGTTTCTTCGCGCTGCGGATGACGCTGTTCGGCACACCTGCGAGGGCCGCGACTTGCAAGCCGTAGCTTTGGCTGGCTGCGCCTTCGTTTACGCTGTGCAGGAAGACGATGCTGTGCTGGTGTTCGATGGCGGCGAGGTGCACGTTGGCGAGTTGTTTGAATTCTTCGGCCAGTCGTGTGAGTTCGAAATAGTGCGTCGCAAATAATGTGTAGCTGCGGTTGATCTCCAGCAGGTGGCGCGCGATGGCGTAGGCGAGGGCCAAGCCGTCGAAGGTACTGGTGCCGCGCCCGATCTCGTCCACTAGCACCAGGCTCTTGTCGGTAGCGTTGTGCAGGATGTTGGCGGCCTCGGTCATCTCGACCATGAAGGTAGAACGCCCCGAGGCTAAGTCGTCCGATGCGCCGATGCGCGTGAATATCTGATCAATCTCACCCAGCACCGCTTGTTGTGCAGGCACGAAGCAGCCGACATGGGCGAGCAATGCGATGATCGCGGTCTGCCGCATGTAGGTCGATTTACCACCCATGTTCGGACCAGTGATGAGCAGCGTGCGGCGCGTGTCGTTGAGCGTGCAGTCATTCGGGGTGAAGGTATCCACTTGTGCTTCGACGACTGGATGGCGACCTTGCTTGATGTCTATGCGCGCATCGTTGCTGAACTGCGGTGCGCAGAAGTTCAACGTGGCGGCGCGTTCGGCGAAGGTGGCGAGTACGTCCAGCTCGGCGATGGCGGCGGCGATGGCTTGCAGTTGAGGGATGTTCGGTGCGAGTGCATCCAGTAGTTGTTCGTAAAGCATCTTCTCGCGCGCCAATGCGCGGTCGTTGGCAGAGAGCGCTTTGTCTTCGAAGGTCTTCAACTCCGGCGTGATGTAACGCTCGGCGTTCTTCAAGGTCTGGCGGCGGCGATAGTCGTCCGGCACGTTCACCGATTGCGCGATGCTCACCTCGATGTAGAAACCGTGCACGCGGTTGTATTCCACCTTCAGCGTGTTGATGCCGGTGCGCGCGCGTTCGCGTGCTTCCAACTCCAACAAGAAATCGCCGCAGTTGGTTTGGATGCCGCGCAGTTCGTCTAACTCAGCGTCGAAGCCATCGGCGATGACACCGCCTTCACGCAACACGGAGGAAGGTTCGGCCTTCAACATCTTTTGCAACAACTCGACTAGTGATGCATCGGCTTGCAGCGCATCGGTCAGTCGCTTGATGAGCGTGGCATCACACTTCGCCAAGGTGTTGTGTAGTTGCGGCAGGGTGAGCAATGTGTCACGCAAACCAGACAGGTCGCGCGGACGAGCGGAGCGCAAAGCGATACGTGCGGTGATGCGTTCCACGTCCACGCTGGGTTTGAGGTGGTCGTGTGCGTTGCGATACAAGGCGCTCAGTTGTTCGACGGCTTCCAGCCTCGCTCCCAATGTCGCGCGGTCACGCAGCGGATGGTGCAGCCAGTGCGCCAACAGACGACTGCCCATGTTGGTAGCGCAGGTGTCGAGCAGCGAGAGCAGGGTGGGGGCAGCTTCGCCGCGCAGGGTCTGGGTGATCTCCAGATTGCGGCGGGTGGCGGCATCCATGCGCACGAACTCATCAGCGTGATACACCTGTGCGCTGCGGATGTGGGCGATGCTTTGCCCTTGGGTGAGTTTGGTGTAGCCGAGCAATGCGCCTGCGGCTTCCAATCCCACAGTGAAGTCATCGCAGCCAAAACCGGCGAGGTCGCGCGTGGTGAATTGTTGGCACAGCGCACGGTGCGCGGTGTCGCGGTCGAAGTGCCAATCAGGTAACGATTTGAGTGGGGTTCCAGAGTGTTCCCCCACCCCAGCCCTCCCCCGAGGGGAGAGGGAGCGTCCGCTGTTCTCCGCAACCAATATCTCAGAAGGTTGCAGACGTTCGAGTTCGGCAGGCAATTGTTTGGAGGCCACTTCGGCGAGGGTGAATTGCCCCGAAGCGAGGTTGAGCCATGCAAGGCCCACTTCGTTGTTGCGCTGTTGTAGCGCAAGCAGCAGGTTGTCGCGCTTCTCTTCTAGCAAGGCGGAATCGGTCACCGTACCCGGCGTGACGATGCGTACCACTTTGCGTTCGACCGGGCCTTTGCTGGTGGCGGGGTCGCCGATCTGTTCGCAGATGGCGACGGACTCGCCCATCTTCACCAA
>JBGSWB010000268.1:0-3234 GCA_041752675.1 Sideroxydans sp.
AGATGAATACCGAGGGATTGTCGGTAGCGCTGAACGACCTCACCAACGATTTCCGCGAACACAACGACATCGTGCTGGAATATCACAATTGCCTAGTCGATCTCGAACTACCTCTCGAATATGAGATTCAGGTGTATCACATCGTGCGTGAAGCATTGACCAATATATCCAGACACTCAGGTGCGACGCATGCTCGTCTGTTCGTCGATGCCGACTTCGGTTATTACGTCATCACCATTGAGGACAATGGCAGCGGTGCTCACACCTTCGCGCCAGTAGAAGGACACTACGGGGTGATGATCATGCGCGAGCGCGCCCACCAGATCGGTGGCAAAATCAAGGTTGAGAGTGCCGCCGGATTAGGTACGCAGGTCCAATTATTCTTCCCCAAACCACCGCTGGACTGGAGAGCTTCGAATGAGTGACAAATTAAGGGTTGTACTGGTCGATGACCAGAGTCTGTGCCGACGTGGCCTGAGCGAGTTGCTCGCAAATTGTTACGATTTTTTGGTACTTGGTGCGACCGACAACATACCGGAACTTCGAAAACTGCTACACGAAGATCCAGATCTGCTCATCGTTGATTTGCGCATGAAACCGCTTGATGGCATCTCGCTTATCCAGTTGCTGCGCAGCGAGGGATTCACCACTCCAGCCGTGATGCTGACCATGAGTGACTCCGAGACCGACCTTACGAATGCTATCCGTGCCGGTGTACGCGGCTATCTACTCAAAGACATGGCGCCGGACGATGTCGTGGATGCGATCCGCCGGGTAGCGGGAGGTGAACTGGTCGTCGCCCCCGCCATGACCATGAAGATGATCGATATGCTACGAGGTGAACAGCCTGAGCAAGAACCGAAGAATTCGCTCAAGTTGCTGACTGAGCGCGAGCGCGAGATCCTGCAACTGTTGGCACACGGAGAAAGTAACAAGGCCATCGCCCAGACATTGAAGATCAGCTACGACACCGTAAAACAGCACGTTCGACACATTCTGAACAAACTCAATCTGTCATCCCGCGTCAAAGCTGCCGTGCTGTTCACCAATGAGCAGGCCAAATCCCACGACGATAATTCGCCGAGCTGCTGATCTTCCGTACACCAAGCTGACCACCACCCCATCAGGGTCATAGACCATATCACCCGATATGGTTATAGACACCCTAGGGTGTGATTGCGTCTAATGCGGCTTCGAAAACACCCCGCGCATCGACGCGGTTTTTGTGACTCAATCTAACCAGGGAGAAAAGAATGGCACATGTCGTAATCATGGGTGCAGGCGTCGGTGGTATGCCAGCAGCTTACGAAATGCGTGACAAGCTGGATAAGAAGCATCAAGTCACCGTTGTCTCTAACAGCGAGAACTTCCACTTCACTCCTTCCAATCCATGGGTCGCCGTCAAATGGCGTGAGCGCAAACAGATCGAGTTCCCTGTACGCACCTATTTGGAACGTAAAGGTATCAACTTCATCTCCACCGGCGTCAAGCGTGTCCACCCTGATCAAAACAAGCTCGAGCTGAACGATGGCAAGCACCTTGACTACGACTATCTGGTCATCGCTACAGGCCCCAAACTGGCTTTCGATGAAGTCGAGGGACTAGGCCCACATGGCGGGCACACTTACTCCGTCTGCCACGTCGACCACGCGATGGAATCGCATGACGAATGGGAAGATTTCTGCAAGAACCCAGGCCCTATCGTAGTAGGAGCGGTTCAAGGCGCTTCCTGCTTCGGCCCTGCTTATGAATATGCATTCATCATGGATACCGATCTGCGCAAACGCAAGATTCGCAACAAGGTGCCAATGACGTTCGTCACCTCTGAGCCTTACATCGGCCACCTTGGCCTCGGTGGCGTGGGTGACTCCAACGGCATCCTTGAATCCGGTATGCGCGACAAGCACATCAAGTGGATCTGCAACGCCAAGGTGACCAAGGTCGAAGCGGGCAAGATGTTCGTCACCGAGCATGATGACATGGGTGTGGAAAAGAAGAAGCACGAACTACCTTTCAGCTACAGCATGATGTTGCCAGCCTTCAAGGGGATCGATGCGGTGTTCGGTATTGAAGGCTTAGTTCAAGCTCGTGGCTTCGTCACTGTGGACAAACACCAGCGTAATGCGAAATATAAGAACGTCTTTGCGGTTGGTGTGTGCGTTGCCATCCCTCCTGTCGAGTCGACTCCGATACCGGTCGGCACACCCAAGACAGGCTACATGATCGAATCCATGGTCACTGCGACCGTGCACAATATCCATGCAGATCTGGTCGGAGAACCAGCGGACAAAGAAGCGACATGGAATGCCGTGTGTTTGGCAGATTTCGGTGAAAGCGGTGTTGCTTTCGTCGCCATCCCGCAGATCCCGCCACGCAACGTGAACTGGTTCTCAGAAGGCAAATGGGTACACCTAGCCAAGGTCGCCTTCGAGAAATACTTCATCCGCAAGATGAAGAAAGGCAGCTCAGAACCCTTCTACGAAGGTAGCATCATGAAGATGCTCGGTATCGAAAAACTGAAATAAGTTTGTTTCAATCAAAAAAACCTCTACCCTGCATCGGTAGAGGTTTTTTTACGAACAGCGAATGATTGGAGGACCACATGCAACTAGATGACCGTAGTCTGGACACCCTGTTCCGCAATGCGCGAACACATAGCGCTTGGCTAGACAAGCCTGTCAGCGATGAGTTGATGTTTGAACTCTACGAATTGATGAAATGGGGACCGACCAGTGCCAATTCGTCTCCCGCTCGTTTCGTGTTCGTAAAGAGCCCAGCCGCAAAAGAGCGCTTGCTATCCACCATGATCCCAAGCAACGAAGAAAAGACCCGGACAGCCCCGGTGACAGTCATCATCGCGCAAGACCACGAGTTCTATGAGAATCTACCTAGACTGTTTCCCCATACGGATGCGCGTGCATGGTTCGTTGGGAACCAATCCTTGATCGATATGACGGCATTCCGCAACGCCTCGTTACAAGGTGCTTATCTCCTGCTTGCGGCGCGTGCGCTCGGCCTAGATGCTGGACCGATGTCCGGCTTCGATAACGCCAAGCTTGATGCGGAGTTCTTTGCGGGCACGAAGATAAGATCGAACCGTGCTTATCCGGTTGTCACAGACATCCACTAGCGGTAGTATGTTGAGTATCTGCCCCCAAGTGGAATAATCATGGTTATCGACGTACTTGAGCGAGACGATCTGCCGTTCCCGCGCTCGCTGCCGGAGTTTCAACG
>JBGSWB010000269.1:0-8766 GCA_041752675.1 Sideroxydans sp.
GCCAAAGGCTAGTAAAGCGAAGATGACTGCCAGTGGATGTAGGCCGATGCGTTCGCCCACCAACCAAGGTGTGATCACCATGCCTTCCAACAATTGGCCAGCGCCGAAGACTACCCACACCAGCGCCACATCACTCAATGCAGTGAACTGCATGGCTGCCGCTAAAGTCGCCAAGCCCAACCCCAACACCATGCCGAGGTAAGGCACGAACACCAGCGCTCCTGCGACGATACCGATAGGTAGCGCGAACTCCAGCTCGACCAGCCAAAGTGCGACCACATAGAAAGCACTCATCAGCAGCATCACTGACAACTGCCCGCGCATGAACTCGGCCAACACATCGTCCACCTCGCTCGCGATCTCTGCGACTTTGGCATGCCAGTGGCGAGGGATCATGTGGTCGATACGATGGATGATGTCGTTCCAATCACGTAACAGATAGAACATCACTACGGGGATGAGCAAGAGATTGATCAGCAGACCGAGCAGCATCCCGCCGCCACTTCCCAACCAAGGTAGCAACTTGGCTGCCACCCCTCCTGCGCTCTGCCAATGGGTGAGCAACAGATCCTTCAGCGCCTGTACGTCCCACTCCAGATCGATGCCGAGCCACTGATGTAATAGAGGGAGCAGGCGCACACGTGCCGTCTCCAGCCACTCCGGTACACGCACCATCAGCAAGGCGATCTCTTTCTGCAACAGCGGCAACATGATGAGCATCAAAGACACGAATGCGAGTACCAGCCCCAGCATCACCAGCACCACAGCCAATGTGCGTGAGAGCTTCCACGCACATAAGCGCGTCACCAAGGGGTTGCAGATATAGGCAAGGATGGCCGCAGCCACAAAGGGGGCTAGGATCGGGCCAAGCAGATACAGCGCCCCGAACAGGACGACGGCAACAGCCAACCATTGCATTGCAGCAGAGCGGGATACGGTCATTTCGGGTAAAATTCGGCTTTGGAAAATTGTCCGCACTTTACAGTTTAGAAAGCGAGAACTCAACTTGAACACCCCATCCAATTCCCTTTCCTACCGCGACGCGGGCGTAGATATTGATGCTGGCGACCAACTGGTCGAGAACATCAAGCCCTTTGCCAAGCGCACCATGCGCCCCGAAGTCTTGTCCGGCATCGGCGGATTCGGTGGTCTGGTCGAGATCTCAAAGAAATTCAAAGAACCTGTGCTGGTGTCCGGCACTGACGGCGTTGGCACCAAACTCAAGCTGGCTTTCGAACTGAATCGCCACGACACCGTCGGAATCGACCTCGTCGCCATGAGCGTGAACGACATCTTGGTACAGGGCGCTGAGCCTTTGTTCTTCCTTGACTATTTCGCCTGCGGCAAGTTGGATGTACCTGCGGCGACCGAAGTCATCAAAGGTATCGCCAAGGGTTGTGAAGATTCCGGTTGCGCATTGATCGGTGGCGAGACCGCCGAGATGCCCGGCATGTATCCCGTAGGTGAATACGACCTCGCAGGCTTTGCCGTGGGTGTGGTGGAGAAATCCAAGATCATCACAGGCGAACACATCAAAGCTGGTGACGTAGTGCTAGGTCTGGCCTCCAATGGCGCACATTCAAACGGCTACTCGCTGGTGCGCAAGATCATCGAGCGAAGCAAACCTGACCTGAACGCAAAGTTCGATGGCGACCGCTCACTAGCCGACTGCATCATGGCGCCGACACGCTTGTACGTGAAGCCGATGCTTTCCCTCATGCAAGCCCTCACCGTCAAAGGAATGGCTCATATCACTGGCGGCGGCATCACCGAGAACGTGCCGCGCGTATTGCCAGCCAACGTGGTCGCCGACATCGATAGCAAGACATGGAAGATGCCAAAACTGTTCGACTGGCTGCGTGAAGGCGGCAACGTCGAAGCGCAAGAGATGTTCCGCACCTTCAACTGCGGCATCGGCATGGTGGTCGTAGTCGCCGCATCAGACGCAGATGCCGCTATCGAGCATCTGCGCTCCACTGGAGAGACCGTGTCGCGTATCGGTGTCATCCGCGCACGAAACGGTGATGAACACCAGACGCAGGTACGTTAAGCAGTGAAGCGTATCGTCATCCTCATCTCGGGTCGGGGCAGCAACATGGAAGCGTTGCTGAAGGCAAGATTGCCTTGTGAAGTCGCAGCCGTCATCAGCAACAAAGCGGATGCCGCAGGACTTGCGATCGCCCAGCAACACGGCATCGCCACTGCAGCGATCTCGCACAAGGATTTCGCCAACCGCGAAGCATTCGATGCAGCACTCGCGCAAGAGATCGACCGTCACCATCCTGACCTCGTGGTACTTGCAGGCTTCATGCGCATCTTGACTGCAGGTTTCGTCAATCACTATGCCGGTCGCCTCATCAACATCCACCCTTCCCTACTCCCAGCCTACACAGGCGTAGACACACACGAGCGGGCATTGAAGGATGGCGTGAAGATCCACGGTTGCACCGTGCACTTCGTCACCGCAGATCTGGACCATGGCCCCATCATCATCCAAGCCGCCGTTCCAGTACGTCAGGACGACACCCCAGAGACATTGTCTGCACGCGTCTTGCGAGAAGAACATCGCGTGTTCCCTCAGGCAGTCCGCTGGCTGTGTAATGGCAATGTACGATTGAATGCCCAAGGGCGTGTCGAAACAGACAGTTTGGAACAGCGCGGTACGACACTCATCTCTCCTGGGTTAGACTAACGGACATGCGCGCCCTCCTCACTTTCTCTTTGCTGTGTATCTCGACCGCACTCTCTGCGGCTGAGATCCCACATCGCATCGAAGCGAATTACGATCTGCAAGTAAAGGGCGTGACCTTAGCCAAAGTGCGTGAGGTCTTCATACACGATGGGGGGCATTACCACATCGAGTCCATCACCAAGCCAGTCGGACTGCTCGCTTTATTCAAACCCGAGACCATCGTGGCGACTAGCGAAGGTGATATCGGTGAACACGGCCTGCTTCCCGTCAAATACACCCATAGACGCGCACAAGACAGTCACAAGAACAGTGCTGCCGAGTTCGACTGGACAAGGCGCGAACTCATCCATCGCGACAACGGTGGCATCCGACAACTCCCGCTCGCGGAAGGCACGCAAGACCGATTGAGCATGATGTATCAGTTCGTGGTCGAGCCCCCACGTGGACGTTTAGAGATCAAGCTAGATATGTCCAACGGCAGCATGATCGAAAAGATGCACTATCAAGTGAAACCAGAACAGACCGTCACTACCTCTTTCGGCACCATGCGCAGTTACAACCTGACCTCACTCCCGCTGAACATCCCCAAAAGATCGAACGTGTGGCTAGCCATCGACCACAACTTCGTTCCCTGCAAGGTCGTCTTTACCGAAGACGGTAGCAACTCACTGGTACAAGTTCTTACCGACCTCAAGATCTTTCCGTGAACGTTTCGTTGTCCACGCTCAAACAGCGCATCATCGCCGCACTCGCGGTTTCACTCTGCGTTCACGCGTTATTCCTATGGCTACCTGATGTCGAGCTGCCTGCTATGGAGCGCGACCTGCCGCCCCTGATGGCCAAATTGGAGCCGATCACTATCACTACCAAGCGCCCATCCCCCAAGAGTCGGCCTATTACTCCGATTGCTTCCAAACCAGTTGAGGCGCCACCTGAAGCAGTTACCCCCACGGTATTCGAACCCACATCTGAGATTAGCGCGGCAGAGGCAGAGCGGCTCATCGCCGCAAATGAGACTGCCATTGCACGAGCACTTGATGCCGCGAGCGGCGTTGTCGCAACAACCGAAAGCTCACTACCGCCGCCAACCCCGCTACCCAAACATGTACTTCTTAAATTCGAAGTGCGCAAAGGGGCTGGTGGAATCACCGCCGCCAGCATGCAACACACTCTCGACATAGGAGACGATGGACAATACAAGCTTGCCGCAACAGCCAAGATGGTTGGACTTGCCAAGCTTTTTTTTAATGGTTCGCTCAGCCAACTCAGTGAAGGCACGACTGATGGACAACGCCTGTATCCTCGCCAATACACTGAAGAAAAACTTGAAGGCAGCACAACAAAAAATAGAAGCGCCATCTTCGATACGAACTCGAACCAGATGCTCTTCGACAATGGGAGCCAAGCCATACTGACCACAGATGCTCAAGATATGCTGAGCATCCTTTATCAATCACCTGCAGTCCCAGCCGACGGAGATGAGTTGGACATAGCGGTGACCGACGGGAGCTCCTTGGATAGATACCGCTTCCAAGTCACCACGGACGAGATGATCATCACCCCAATGGGTAAGTTGAAGGCGATACACTACCGCAAGCTTCACCCGCCCGGCGAAAAGGGGTTAGGGATATGGTTCGCACGAGAGTATCGCAACCTCCCAGTCAAAATACATACCATCGATACAGACGGAAGCGTCAAATTCGAATTCATCATCACCGAGATACGTCTCTCGGATAATTAAGAAAGCTACATCATGTTACTCACTGAATATCGCCTCGACCTCACCATCCAAGCAGTGCGCGCCGCGCTCAAGATGGAGCACCCGGCTGATGCCGTATTACGACATTTTTTCCAAGAGGAACGCATCGGCTCGAACGAGCGCTCATTAGTTGCCGAGACCTTGTTCGGCGTTTTACGTCATCGCCTGTTCTTGGAACACGCTTGTACGCTGGAAGAGAAAGGTCTCGCCTCTGCACGTCGCATCACGCTGGCGTACTGGGTGAGGTTCGGCGGCTACAACCTGCGCGAACTGAAGCCCTTACTCAAAGTGAAAGAAGAGGAATGGCTGGGGAGTGTGAAGAGTATCAACATGGAAGCGTTGCCGCTGTCCATCCAAGCTGAACTACCTGACTGGATCGTGGAGAAACTGCGCGCACATCACAGCGATGCGGAGATATTAGAGATAGGGCGCTCCATGCAGAACGTCGCGCCACTCGATCTGCGCGTGAACACTTTGCTCGCGGGGCGCGACGAAGTATTGCAGTCGCTGCAATCGGAAGGCATGGATGCAAAAGCTACTCCCTACTCCCCCATGGGCATCCGCCTCAAGTACAAACCTGCGTTGAACAAACATGCACTGTTCCTCACGGGCAAGTTCGAGGTGCAAGATGAAGGCAGCCAGCTGCTAGGACTCATGTTGTCCCCCAAACGCAACGACATGGTGGTGGATTTCTGCGCGGGCGCGGGCGGTAAGACATTGATGCTGGGCGCGATGATGAATTCACAAGGCCGCTTGTACGCATGGGACATCTCGGAGAAGCGCCTCACCAATCTGAAGCCGCGTTTGAAACGCTCAGGTCTATCCAACGTACAACCGCAACTCATCGCACACGAGAACGATGCCAAAGTGAAACGCCTAGCGGGCAAGATCGATCGCGTATTGGTGGATGCACCGTGCAGTGGGATGGGTACGCTGCGCCGCAACCCCGATCTGAAATATCGCCAATCGGAACAGAGCGTCGCCGAATTGAATGTGAAGCAAGCAGCCATCTTGGCCTCTGCTGCACGCCTGCTGAAAAAAGGCGGGCGTTTGGTGTATGCCACATGCAGCCTGCTGCATGAAGAGAACCAAGGTATCGTTCAAGCCTTCTTGGCGGCGCATCCAGACTACATGCTAGTACCTGCTGGAGAAGTGTTGAAACAACATCACATCGACTTGCCTATGGGCGACTACCTGCAACTCACTCCGCAACAGCACAACACAGATGGATTCTTTGCAGCAGTATTAGAAAGACAATAATTGGCTTAAAAACTCCCCAAAAAGGCATAGAATGCCAACAAGAGTTCGGAATTAACGAGCCAAGCAATACAGGGAAGATGAAATGTTGTCGCAACTCAACACATGGATTCACTGGGGAGTCGATTCTCATCTCGACTACACCACAAAGCGCAAGGTATTGTTCACCAATATCGCAGCGTTATTGGCCGTGCTGTCTTATTCATTCTATGTCTTGTTATATCTATTCATCGGCAACTCGGCACTTAACAACGCCATCCTCTTACTAATACCTTTCTTCCCGCTACAAGCGCTAGTTCTGTACTTGAATCGAAAAGGGAATTACTCCCAAGCCCGTTGGCTTCTTGTGTTCGCTGTGATGGGTTCGCAACTTAGCGTCAGTTTTATCTGGTTCGGCTCTTTTCTTAATTCGTACTACTCATACATCCTATTCGCGTTAGTTGCTATCGTCGTCTTCCCGTTAGAACGTTGGAAATCGATCCTCTTCCTGTTCACTGTCAATATCGGCCTCTACCTCTACTTTGAGTTCAACTGGATTGAGCCTGCCCCAGCATTACTGGCGCTCGATAACGATATCGTCAGATATATTCGGCATCTCTACCCCACCACGTCACTTCTCTCAGTGCTTTTATTCATGGGCATGGTCGAATACGTAGCAGCGCGCGGGGAACGCAAATTAGAGCGACTAAGTGTCACCGACCCACTCACCATGTTGCCCAACCGTCGCTATTTCGAGCACACCTTCAAGCTCGAAGCAGCTCAGAATCAGCGTAGCCAAAACCATTTGTCATTAGCCATATTAGACATAGACCACTTCAAACAAGTGAACGATAACTACGGACACTACGTGGGAGACCAGGTATTGATACACATCGCAGAATTACTGCGTCGTTCGACTCGCGCTAGCAATGTGATCGCTCGCGTAGGTGGAGAAGAATTCGCGCTACTGTTGCCCAACACGAGACAGAGTGAAGCACTAGAAATGGCCGAACGTATCCGCATCAACATCGAAGGTGCATCATATTTCCACGATGGCAAACGGATACCGCTCACTATCAGCATCGGCATCGCCGAGGTGGATTGCGATTCACCCCTCGAAAATTCATATCGACTCGCTGACGAAGCGCTTTATGAAGCCAAACGTAAGGGACGTAACCGTGTGGAGGCCCACACCGCACAGGTCCATTCACTAGTCGCGGCTTAGCTAAAACTCGATGGTTTGATACACCACCTGCACCACCACCAACTCTTCCACGCCATCCGGTAGCGGTAACTTTACGGTATCGTCTTCACGCGCTTTGAGTAGGACGCGCGCCAAGGGCGACACCCAACTGATGTGCCCCTTGCTCGCGTTCGCCTCATCGATACCGACGATGCTGTAAGTACGCTCCACGCCATCCCCGTGACACACGGTCACCGTCGCACCGAAGAACACTTGATCGCAATCGCCGCGTTGCGCAGGATCGAGCACGAGTGAATTCTCCATACGTTTGGCGAGGAAACGTAAGCGACGGTCGATCTCGCGCAGACGTTTCTTGCCATAGATGTAATCACCGTTCTCGGAGCGGTCGCCATTCCCCGCCGCCCACGATACAGTCTGCACCAGCGCTGGCCGCTCCACATCCAGCAGATGCATGTACTCCTCCTTCAGGCGACGATAGCCCTCAGGGGTCATGTAGTTCTTCGTACCTAATGGCAATGCAGGTAACGACGGTGAATCCTCATCGTCGTCAGCGTCATCGTTCTCGCGTGTGAAGGCTTTGCTCATGGTTCCTTAAATCAAGAAAGGTCGCCAAGTTGACGACCTTTCGGATGATACAAACGAAACTACATTCCGTCAGAACGGGATGTCGTCGTCGAAGTTGTCGAAGTTACCCTTGGCAGCGGGTGCCGCAGGTTTAGCGGCGGGTGCGCTACGTGCGGGGGCGGAAGACGATGATTGGTTCTCCACCACTTCGAAGCTACCGCCACCGGCTGATTTGCTACCCAACATGGTCATCTCATTGACGACGATCTCGGTGGTGTAGCGGTCTTTGCCTTCTTTGTCTTGCCATTTGCGTGTCTGGATGCGGCCTTCGACGTAGATCATGGAGCCCTTCTTCAGGTACTCGCCTGCGATCTCAGCCAAGCGACGATAGAACACGAGGTTGTGCCATTCGGTGCGCTCTTGCTTCTCGCCGCTCTTATCTTTGTAGTTCTCGGATGTCGCCAGCGACACGTTGGTCACCGCTTCGCCGCTGGTCATATAACGCGTCTCTGGATCTTTGCCCAAACGACCGATCAAAATTGCCTTGTTCACTGACATCTCAAACCCCTTTCACTAGATATTCCACTCCGTCTTCGTCGAACCCGCTGATCTCCACCTTGAGACAGGCGATCTGTTCGCTCGCGACGATCAATACTTCCCCCACACCGCGCAATTGTGCCAGAGACTGCTTCAATGTGCGCGCCTCCTCTTCTGTCATCTCACGCAAGTGATACATCTTGGTCATCAATGGCTTGGGTGGCTGCATGCTGGAAGCGATGAACAGCCACAGCATCAACATGATCACGGCGAAGATGAGGACGGCATCACCGCCATACACCTGCATCAGCAACCCACCCATCGCTGAGCCGAAGAACGCCCCCAAGAACTGCACGCTGCTGAACACGCCCATCGCGGTGCCTTTGGCATCCAATGGCGCGATCTTGCTGACGATGGAGGGTTGAGTGGCTTCCAGCACGTTGAACGCGGTGAAGAATATCAACAGTGAAATAGCTACGCCCCACAGACTATCTTGAAATAGGTAGATGCCAATTTGTGCGATGGCTGCCATCACGATGGCGACCATGAACACTTGCTTGAGCTTGTCCTTTTTCTCCGCGATGATGATGGGCGGCACCATGAGTGCGAAGGCGATCAACATGACGGGTAGATACACCACCCATTGATGATGGATGTCTAATCCGTTCGCACGCAGAATGAACGGCACTTGCATGAACACTGACATCAGGATGGCGTGCAGAGTGAACACGCCGAAGTCCATTCGCAGCAGGTCTTTATTGCGCAACACATCCT
>JBGSWB010000270.1:0-2544 GCA_041752675.1 Sideroxydans sp.
GTAGCGGCGTCACGCACAGACAGCCTATCACGAAGGAAGTTCAGGGCACTTCTATAAATCCAAATTTAGTTACGACATAACCTAAAGGTTAGTCTTCACTGAAGCTACGCTTTCGTCGCAATACTGCGTTGCTCACAAAAAATTGCTCCTTACATATTTCAATATATGCCGCGTCGCAATTTTTCGTTCACGCCTTGTCTTGCTTAGAACTTTGAAATTATATGAAGCCCCCTACGGTTAAACGGGGCGGCGATTGTCCCCGAATTCAGGTGGTGGGGCAACAATAATTGGCCCAAGCATTGGGGCTTGGGTAAAATGGCGACCTTTCGCAAGCAGGGCATCTTTAACATGGCCGGTAAAGCACAAAAAACAGTCAGTTTCGAAGCGGCGATGACCGAGTTGGATCAACTCGTCGCAGACATGGAAGGCGGGAAGCTATCTTTGGAAGACTCCTTGTCGGCCTATAAACGCGGCGCAGAATTGTTGTCCTTCTGCCGTGGCAAGTTGGACGATGCCCAACAACAAGTACGTGTGTTGGAAGACGGTGTGCTGAAAGATTTCTCCGCAGGTAATGACGCGTGATAGCTAAAGAATTCTCCAGCTGGGTCGCTCACCAGCAATCTCGATTCGAAGACGTCTTGCGCAATCTGCTGCCCTCAGCAGAGGTCGCGCCACAACGTTTGCATGCCGCAATGCGCTACAGCGTGTTGGACGGTGGCAAGCGGGTGCGTCCTTTATTGGCTTTTGCGGCAGGTGAGTTGGCCGGCGCAGACGTGGCACGTGTGAACTACGCTGCCGCTGCCGTCGAACTCATCCACGCCTACTCGTTGGTGCACGACGACATGCCTTGCATGGACGACGACGTGTTGCGTCGTGGCAAGCCGACCTGTCATGTGGAATACGACGAAGCCACCGCGCTGCTGGTGGGCGATGCGCTGCAAAGTCTGGCATTCCAATTCCTGTCTGAACAACGTCTGAGCGATGAGCCAAGCAAACAATTGCAGATGGTGAAGTTGTTGGCGGTGGCATCTGGTTCACGCGGTATGGCGGGCGGTCAGGCCATCGATCTCGCCAGCGTAGGTAAGCAACTGACGTTGCCCGAGTTGGAGCAGATGCACATCCACAAGACCGGCGCGCTGATACGCGCGGCTATTCTGCTGGGTGCTCATTGCGGCAATGGACTGAGCGATGCTCAGCTCGATAAGTTGGATCGCTTCGGCAAGCTTATCGGCTTGGCCTTCCAAGTGGTGGATGATGTGCTCGATTGCTAGGCGGATACCGCGACCTTGGGCAAGACCGCAGGCAAGGATGCGGACAACGACAAGCCGACCTACGTGAGCTTGTTGGGCTTGCAAGAAGCCAAATCGATGGCGCAAAGACTGCATAAAGAAGCGCTAGAGACTCTGAGTGAATTCGGCGATTCAGCGCGCCGTTTGCGTGAGCTGGCAGACTTCATCGTGCTACGGAAATTCTGATGTACACACTTCTCGATACCATCAAATCTCCCGAAGATCTGCGCAAGCTAGAACGTGACCAGTTGCCACAGCTCGCTGCGGAGTTGCGCGAGTTCTTGGTCGAGTCGGTGAGCAAAACGGGGGGCCACTTGTCGTCCAATCTCGGCACGGTCGAGTTGACCATCGCGCTACACACCATCTTCAATACGCCACAAGACAAGCTGGTGTGGGACGTGGGACACCAGACCTACGTGCACAAGATATTGACGGGGCGTCGTGCAGCGATGAGCACGCTACGCATGAAGGGCGGCATCGCGGGATTCCCTAAACGCGAAGAAAGCCCTTACGACACGTTCGGCACAGGGCATTCCAGTACATCCATCTCGGCAGCGCTGGGTATGGCCGCTGCGGCCAAGTTGCGCGGCTCCGACGAACGCGCGGTCGCCATCATCGGCGATGGCGCGATGACAGGTGGCATGGCGTTCGAGGCTTTGAACAATGCGGGGGCGATGGATGCTAACGTCCTCGTCATCTTGAACGACAACGACATGTCCATCTCGCGCCCGGTCGGTGCGCTCAACAACTATCTGGCGAAGCTGATGTCGGGGCGCTTCTATGCTGCCGTGCGTAGCCGCAGCGAGAAGATGCTCAAGGGCATGCCGCCCGTTCTGGAGTTCGCAAAGCGCACCGAGGAACACCTCAAAGGCATGGTCATTCCCGGCACGATGTTCGAGGAGTTCGGTTTCAACTACATCGGCCCCATTGATGGACATGACATCGATGTATTGCTCGACACACTGAGCAACATCCGCAAATTGGAAGGCCCGCAGTTCCTTCACATCGTCACGCAGAAGGGCAAGGGCTACGACAAGGCGGAAGCGGATTGTCTTCTCTATCACGGTGTATCCAAGTTCGATCGCACCAGCGGCATCGTTCTCAAGCCAAGCAAACAACAGACTTAAACGGAGGTGTTCGGTGATTGGTTGTGTGACATGGCTGCTGCCGACGAGAAATTGGTCGGCATCACTCCCGCGATGTGCGAAGGCTCGGGTATGCCCGAGTTCGCCGAGAACTTCCCGCAACGCTCTTT
>JBGSWB010000271.1:0-8746 GCA_041752675.1 Sideroxydans sp.
AACCCCCGCCGTTGAGGCATAATCGTCGGCCTTAAATGCAATAAACCTGTGCTCAATTCAGTAAGTTTCTTCGGAGGAGATTGGAAATGTCAGCAGCGCGCAACGTAAACCCACCCAAATTTAACGACATCACCGGCGCGATTCGCATGCTGGCAGTGGACGCAGTTCAAAAAGCAAATTCCGGCCACCCAGGCGCGCCGATGGGCATGGCAGAGATCGCCGATGTCGTATGGCGTGGGCATATGCGCCACAATCCAACGAATCCAAAGTGGGCTGATCGTGATCGTTTCGTACAATCGAACGGCCACGGCTCGATGTTGATCTACTCCTTGCTGCACCTCACAGGTTACGACTTGCCGATGGATGAGCTGAAGCGCTTCCGTCAGATGCACTCCAAGACACCTGGCCATCCAGAGTTCGGCTACACCGTTGGCGTAGAGACAACGACTGGCCCATTGGGTCAAGGTATCACCAACGCAGTCGGTTTCGCGATGTCGGAAAAGTTGTTGGCCGCTGAATTCAACAAACCTGGCCACGAGATCGTCAACCACCACACCTATGTGTTCATGGGTGACGGTTGCATGATGGAAGGTATCTCCCACGAAGCTTGCGCATTGGCGGGCACATGGGGTCTGGGCAAGCTGATCGCATTCTGGGATGACAATCAGATCTCTATCGACGGCCATACACCAGGCTGGTTCACTGACGACACAGCGAAGCGTTTCGAAGCGTACGGCTGGCACGTCATCGCCAATGTACAAGGCCATGACCAAGCCGCTATCGAAGCGGCTGTGCAAGCTGCCAAGGCAGTGACCGACAAGCCATCTTTGATCTGCTGCAAGACGATCATCGGCGCAGGTTCTCCTAACAAGCAAGACAGCCACGACGTTCACGGCGCAGCACTAGGCGATGCAGAAGTCGCAGCGACGCGCGCGCACATCGGCTGGAACTACCCACCGTTCGAGATCCCAAAGCATGTGTACGAAGCTTGGGACGCAAAAGCGAAGGGCGCAGCACTTGAGGGCGAGTGGAATAAGAAATTCGCTGCTTACCGCGCTGCATTCCCGAAAGAGGCTGCAGAATTCGAGCGCCGCATGAAGGGTGACCTCCCAGCAAATTGGGCTGACCACGCTGCCAAAGCGATCGCTGACATCAACGCCAAGGCCGAAACTATCGCAACACGTAAAGCATCGCAAAACGCGATCAATGCCTTGCAACCTGCGTTGCCAGAGTTCTTGGGTGGTTCTGCTGACTTGACGGGCTCTAACCTGACTAACTGGGTCGGCGCTAAGCACGTTTCCGGCAAGTCCACCGGTAACTACATCAGCTACGGTGTACGTGAGTTCGGTATGTCTCACATCATGAACGGTATGGCGTTGCACGGTGGCTTGTTGCCATTCGGTGGTACCTTCCTGATGTTCTCCGAGTACGCACGCAACGCTTTGCGCATGTCCGCTCTGATGAAACAACGCGTGATCTACGTGTTCACACATGACTCTATCGGTCTGGGCGAAGATGGCCCGACGCACCAACCCGTCGAGCAAACCGCGACATTGCGTTACATCCCCAACATGGAAACTTGGCGTCCTTGCGACACCGTTGAATCCGCTGTGTCTTGGGTCGCTGCAGTCGAGCGTAAGGATGGCCCTTCCAGCTTGATCTTCAGCCGTCAGAACCTGCAATTCCAAAAACGTGATGCAGCGCAGATCGCAAACATCCGTAAGGGTGGTTATGTATTGTCTGAAGCGGCAGGCGGCAAAGCCCAAGCGATCATCATCGCTACTGGCTCTGAAGTCGACTTGGCGATGAAAGCTCAAGCGACTTTGGCAGCCGAAGGCGTGAATGTGCGCGTGGTCTCCATGCCTTGCACCAATGCGTTCGACAAGCAAGACCAAGCCTACAAAGACAGCGTCCTGACAAAGGGTGTGAAGCGCGTTGCAGTCGAAGCGGGCGTGACCAGCGGTTGGTACAAATACGTTGGTTTGGATGGCGCAGTCATCGGCATGGATTGCTTCGGTGAATCCGCTCCGGCACCAGAATTGTTCAAGCATTTCGGTTTCACGGTGGAGAATGTCGTGAAGACCGTGAAGAGCATGCTGTAAAGATTTTTAATTACTAAAACGGGAGAGAAAACAATGGCTATCAAAGTTGGTATCAATGGTTTCGGTCGTATCGGTCGTATGGTGTTCCGTGCAGCAGCTAAAGATTTTCCAGAGATCGAAGTCGTTGCGATCAACGACTTGCTCGAGCCGGACTACTTGGCATACATGCTGAAGTACGACTCCGTACATGGTCGCTTCAATGGCGACGTGAAGGTCGACGGTAGCAATCTGGTTGTGAATGGCAAGAAGATCCGCCTGACAGCAGAGCGCGATCCGGCGAATCTGAAGTGGAACGAAGCAGGTGCAGACATCGTCATCGAATGTACTGGCTTCTTCTTGACCCAAGAGACGTGCGAAGCTCACATCAAGGCAGGCGCTAAAAAAGTAGTGATGTCCGCTCCTTGCAAAGACACATCGCCGATGTTCGTCTATGGTGTGAACCACGAGAATTACAAGGGCGAGAACATCGTTTCTGCAGCTTCTTGCACAACCAACGGTTTGGCACCAGTCGCTAAAGTGTTGAACGATGTGTTCGGCATCAAGCGTGGTCTGATGACGACTGTGCACGCTGCGACAGCGACACAAAAGACAGTTGACGGCCCATCCAACAAAGATTGGCGCGGCGGTCGCGGTATCTTGGAAAACATCATCCCTTCATCTACTGGCGCAGCTAAGGCCGTTGGCGTGGTGATCCCAGAACTGAACAAGAAGCTGACAGGTATGGCGTTCCGCGTACCCACTTCTGACGTTTCTGTCGTTGACTTGACAGTTGAGTTGAACAAGCCAGCGACATACGATGAGATCTGCAAGGCGATGAAGGCAGCGTCTGAAAGCGGTCCATTGAAAGGTGTGCTGGGCTATACCGATGAGAAAGTGGTTTCCACTGACTTCCGTGGTTGCCCACAACCTTCCGTGTTCGATGCAGAAGCAGGCATCGCGCTGGATCCGACCTTTGTCAAAGTGGTCGCTTGGTATGACAACGAGTATGGCTATACCTGCAACTTGATGCGTTTGGTCCGTCACGTCGCTAAGTAATTCGCCTGATTCAGGGCTGGCAATGCCAGCCCTTTTCACTTAGTTCAAAGGAAAAATCATGTCTGTTATCAAAATGACCGATCTGGATCTGAAGGGCAAACGCGTCCTCATCCGCTCTGATCTGAATGTGCCCGTCAAAGACGGCAAAGTTACATCTGATGCACGTATCACCGCTTCTATGGCGACTATCAATGCTGCGCTGAAAGCTGGCGCAAAAGTGATGGTGACTTCCCACTTGGGGCGTCCAGAAGAAGGCGTCTACTCCGAAGAGAACTCTCTCAAGCCAGTGGCTGACACGATCGCCAACAAGTTGGGCAAGCCCGTACGTCTGATCAAAGATTGGGTAGATGGAGGTTTCCAAGTCGCTGAAGGCGAATTGGTTCTGCTAGAGAACTGCCGCTTCAACAAAGGCGAGAAGAAGAGCACCGACGAATTAGCGAAGAAATACGCCGCACTGTGCGATGTGTTCGTGATGGACGCATTCGGTACAGCTCACCGTGCCGAAGCATCGACACACGGCGTAGCGAAGTTCGCTCCCGTTGCTGCCGCAGGTATCTTGTTGACTGAAGAATTGGAAGCGCTGACCAAGGCATTGTTGAGCCCAGCACGTCCTATGGTGGCTATCGTTGGTGGCTCCAAGGTCTCTACCAAGCTGACCGTGTTGGAATCCCTGTCTGAGAAGTGCGAACAGTTGGTGGTGGGTGGTGGTATCGCTAACACCTTCTTGAAGGCGACTGGTCACCCAGTTGGAAAATCTCTGTGCGAGAACGATCTGGTGCCGACCGCGCAAGCGTTGATCGCCAAGATGACTGCTCGTGGTGCTTCCATCCCCATCGCAACTGACGTTGTCGTTGGTAAAGCTGCGCCCTTCGTTCCTGGCAACGAGAACACCCCAGCGATCTTGAAAGACGCGAAGGATGTCGCAGAAGACGAAATGATCTTCGACATCGGTCCTAAGTCTGCACAAGAATTGGCTGACATCATCATGAACGCAGGTACCGTGGTTTGGAACGGTCCAGTCGGTGTGTTCGAGTTCGACCAATTCGGCGAAGGTACAAAAACAATTGCAATGGCGATCGCCAATACCAAGGCATTCACCTTGGCAGGCGGCGGCGACACTATCGCTGCGATCCAAAAGTACGACATCTACGACAAGGTGTCTTACATCTCCACCGCTGGCGGTGCATTCCTTGAGTTCCTCGAAGGCAAGACATTGCCTGCCGTGGCGATTCTGGAAGAGCGCGCAAAGTCTTAATTAACTAGAAATCACATGCTGCGTAGAACAAAAATAGTTGCAACGCTGGGCCCTGCATCCAGCGATCAAAAAGTCCTTGAGGCAATGATCCGCGCCGGAGTCGATCTGGTGCGGATGAATTTTTCTCATGGTTCGGCTCAAGATCATATGAAGCGTGCGGACACCGTACGTGCGGCGGCGGCGGCAGTAGGCCGTACCGTCGGTATCTTGGCTGATTTGCAAGGACCAAAGATACGTGTGCGCAAGCTCCAGAACGACAAGATCGTTCTGAACAAAGGCGACGCATTCATCCTAGATGCATCGCTGGATGGATTGGGAAATCAAGAACGTGTGGGCTTGGATTACAAGGAGCTCCCCAATGATGTGGAGGTAGGAACCGTATTGTTGTTGAACGACGGTTTGCTGGAATTCCATGTCACTGGTGTTAAAGGCCCAGAAGTTCATTGCGTCGTCGTACGTGGCGGTGTGTTGTCCAACAACAAGGGTATCAATCGCAAGGGCGGTGGATTGACGGCGCCTGCACTGACTGAAAAAGACAAAGAAGACATCAAGACGGCTGCACTGATCAAGGCGGACTATCTAGCTGTGTCCTTCCCACGCTGTGCGGATGACATGAAGTTGGCTCGTACATTGATGCACGCGGCGGGCGGTAAAGCGATGTTGTTGGCCAAGATCGAGCGCGCAGAAGCGATCCCAGTTCTGGCCGACATCATCGATGCCTCCGATGCCATCATGGTTGCACGTGGCGATCTGAGCGTCGAAGTCGGGGATGCAGCAGTTCCTGGCCTGCAAAAGAAGATGATCAAGATGGCACGTGAGCGTAACAAGCTCGCCATCACCGCGACTCAAATGATGGAGTCTATGATCACCGCACCGATCCCGACACGTGCTGAAGTATCTGACGTGGCGAACGCTGTATTGGATGGTACTGATGCCGTGATGTTGTCAGCAGAGACAGCGGTTGGCGACTATCCTGTCGAGACCATCGAAGCCATGGCGCGTATCTGTATCAGTGCAGAGCGTGAAGCAGAACACCATGCGGTCGATCGTCGTACCGTATCGCAGAAATTCACGCGTATCGATCAATCGATCGCGATGTCTGCTTTGTACGCTGCGTCACACTTCAAAGTGAAAGCAATCGTGGCCTTGACTCAATCGGGATCCACACCATTGTGGATGTCTCGTATGAGCGCAGGGGTGCCTATCTTCGCCTTGACGCCTGTACAAGAGACCTTGACCAAGGTCACTTTGTTCAGCGGTGTGCACCCCGTGGTGTTCCATTCCGCAGCCAAAGACCAATCCCAAGAGATGCTCAATGCAGAGCAGACCTTGATGGATAAAGGCTGGGTACAAGATGGCGACATGATTGTGATCACTGTCGGTGAAGCCGTCGGTAAAGCCGGTCATACCAACACGATGAAGATCGTGCGTGTGGGCGATCACCGTAAGAGCTAAGTGGTTGAGCGAGACACAGATAGAAACTAAACTGCATCACTGAATCGATTCGTAATTAATTTTAATCAGGAGGAAATATGGCACTCGTATCCCTGCGTCAACTTCTCGATCACGCTGCTGAAAATGGCTATGGTTTGCCAGCGTTCAACGTGAATAACTTGGAACAAGTCAAAGCGATCATGGAAGCGGCTGATCAAACTAACAGCCCAGTGATCATGCAAGGTTCCGCTGGCGCGCGTAAGTACGCTGGTGAGCCATTCTTGCGTCACCTTATCGAAGCGGCTGTCGAGATGTACCCACACATCCCCGTCGTCATGCACCAAGACCATGGCGCATCCGAAGGCGTATGTATCAACGCGATCCGTTCTGGTTTCTCCAGTGTGATGATGGACGGTTCTTTGATGACTGACGGCAAGACACCTTCTTCATTCGAGTACAACGTCAACGTGTCGCGTAACGTCGTGAACATGTCTCACGCAGTCGGCGTTTCCGTTGAAGGCGAATTGGGTTGCTTGGGTTCTCTGGAATCTGGCCACGGTGAAAAGGAAGATGGCCACGGCGCAGAAGGCGTGTTGAGCCACGATCAACTGCTGACCGACCCGAACGAAGCCGCTGAATTCGTCAAGCTGACACAAGTCGATGCATTGGCCATCGCGATCGGCACTTCCCACGGCGCGTACAAGTTCACCAAGCCGCCCACAGGCGACACCTTGGCGATCAGCCGCATCAAAGAGATCCACGCACGTATCCCTAACACCCACCTCGTGATGCACGGTTCGTCATCCGTTCCTCAAGAGTGGTTGAAGATCATCAACGAATTCGGCGGCCAGATGCCACAGACTTACGGCGTTCCAGTCGAAGAGATCGTTGAAGGCATCAAGCACGGTGTACGCAAAGTGAACATCGACACAGACTTGCGTATGGCTTCTACCGGTGCGACACGTCGCTACTTGGCACAGAATCCAAAGGACTTCGATCCACGTAAGTTCTTGGCTGAAACCACCAAGGCAATGAAGCAGATCTGCGTGTTGCGTTACGAAGCATTCGGCGCAGCTGGCCAAGCTGGCAAGATCAAACCGATCTCTCTGGAAGCGATGGCATCCCGTTACGCTAAAGGCGAATTGAACGCGATCGTTAAGTAAGAAAAGGCGCTCGCATCAAACAAAAAGCGACCTTCGGGTCGCTTTTGTTTGTGGGGGAACGGTATTGAGATGATCTTCAATCGTGGTCTTTCTTGAGCAACGACTTCAGTTCAGCAAAGGGGTTGTGAGTAGCGGTGGTCTGTTTATCCTTGGTTCTATCTCGCACAGTTTCATCCAAGACGCGCGCATGTTCATTGTCATGACAGTAAAGGCACAACAACTCCCAGTTGCTCCCATCAGGCGGGTTGTTATCGTGATTGGAATCTTTGTGATGCACGGTCAGTTCACGTAATCGAGCGCCAGAGAATTCGCGACCACAGCGGCCACATATCCACGGAAACAATTTGAGCGCCCGCTCGCGGTAGCCTGCTTCGCGTGTCTCACGTTGTTGTCGTGCTTCAGCAACGACGCGGTCGAGTCGTGCATTGTCTGGAGTGGTCTTTTTCATCGCATCAGGCCGAGTAGTCAAAGTGACATCACTATATCAGCGTGGCGCATCAGGTAAAAATCTCAGGCAAGCAAGCTCCTAGACAGGGATAATCACGTATGACAAAAAACACCCCCCCTACCTCCCCATCTGAAACTGGCCGCTCTTTCAAGGAATTGCCGCTGTCGCCAGCGATGTTGGCGATCTTAGACCAGCTCGAATATCGCACGATGACGCCTATCCAAGCGGCCAGCTTACCCATTACGCTGGCGGGCAAAGACCTTATCGCACAAGCCAAGACCGGTAGCGGTAAGACAGCAGCGTTCTCTTTGCCACTGCTCACCAAGCTCAACCCACGACGCTTTGCGGTGCAGGCGATGGTGCTGTGCCCTACGCGCGAATTGGCAGACCAAGTCACACAAGAGTTGCGTCGGCTCGCGCGGTTTGCCGACAACATCAAGATATTGTCCTTGTGTGGTGGTGCCACCATGCGTCCGCAGCGCGAAAGTCTGGAGCATGGCGCGCACATCGTCGTTGGCACACCGGGCCGCATCATGGACCATCTGGAGCGCGGCAGTTTGAATCTGGAAGCGCTCGATACCTTGGTGTTGGATGAGGCGGATCGCATGTTGGACATGGGCTTCTACGATGACATCGCGTTCGTCATCAAACATTGTCCCGCGCAACGTCAGACCATGTTGTTCTCGGCGACCTACCCGGAAGGCATCGCAGGCTTGGCGAAGAAATTCATGCGGGAGCCGCAGCAGATCACACTGGAAGAGAAACACGAAGCCAGCAAGATCCGTCAACGTTTCTATGAAGTGAGCGAAGGTGAGCGCCTGCAAACAGTAGCGACCTTGCTCAAGCATTTCCGCCCTGTCAGCACGTTGGCCTTTTGTAATACGAAACAACAGTGCCGCGATCTGCTGGACGTGCTGCAATCGCACGGTATTAAGGCGCTGACCTTGAATGGTGATCTGGAGCAACGCGAGCGCGACCAAGTGCTCATCCAGTTCGCTAACCGCAGTTGTTCAGTATTGGTTGCGACTGATGTGGCTGCACGTGGTTTGGATATCGCGCAACTGGAAGCAGTCATCAATGTGGATGTCACGCCTGACCCTGAGATCCATATCCACCGTATCGGTCGTACAGGACGTGCAGACGAAGACGGTTGGGCGTTTAGTATCTGCACGCCCGCCGACATGTATCGCGTCGATTGCATCGCCAAGATGATGGGCAGCGAACCGGAGTGGCATCTAGTGGATGAACTGAAGACCACCAACGATGCGCGTTTGGTTCCCCCTATGGTGACCTTGCAGATCCTCGGTGG
>JBGSWB010000272.1:0-14256 GCA_041752675.1 Sideroxydans sp.
GGTCAGCCGGTTGGGGCCGTGCTCGGAGAGTCGTTTCAGTGCCTCGGCTTGTGTGAGACCTTGCGCGCCGGAAGACAGCGCGAGCAGCACTGCGTCCGCTTGTTGGTGGTGAGCGTCACTCATGGTCACGTCCCAACCGCCACAGCCATGCGAAGCCCAGTAAACCCGCCAGCAAAGAAGCAGCGAGTACGCCGGTCTTGGCCATCAGCAGATATTCTTCTTGGCCAGCAAAGCCAAGTTCGGCGATGAAGATAGACATGGTGAAGCCGATGCCTCCCAGCACCGATACGGCAGCGATCTGGCTGAAGCGTGTGCCGCTGGGTAGCTGACCCACGCCCAGCTTGAGTGCGATCCAACAGGCGCCGGTGATGCCGATGAACTTGCCGAGCAGTAAGCCGAGCAGCACACCTAGGAATACGGGATGGCTCAGCGTCGTATCGAGCGTACCCAATTGCAGCGGGATACCGGCATTGAACAAGGCGAAGATCGGGATCACGATGAAGGCTACCGGTAAGTGCCATCCATGCTCCAATCTTTGCATCGGGGTCTGCACATCTTGCAAGCCGTTGCCCATGGTTTGCACCACAGAATAAAGCCGCTCGTTGGTCATGATGTTGGCATCTTTTTGCAAGCTCTCATCGTATTGCCCGAGCAGAACTTTCATGCGGGTGCTGAACTGGCGTGGGTCATATCGCGGGCGAGCAGGTACGGTAAAAGCGCCGAGCACACCGGCCAGTGTCGAATGCACACCCGATTGCAACAGCGCGTACCAAAGCAGAACGGCGATACAGAAATAGGGCAACACTTTGCGTACACCAGCGAAGTTCAAACCAGCCAACGCCAACACTAGCAACGCTGCGATCGATAGCCAGCCTAGCGACAATTGCTGAGTGTAGAACACCGCGATCACCAAGACCGCGCCGAGGTCGTCGGCGATCGCAAGGGCCACGAGGAAAGTGACCAAGGCCTTGGGTACGCGTCTAGCCAGCAACACCAAAGCGCCTACGGCGAAGGCGATATCGGTCGCCATCGGTATCCCCCAACCGAGCATCGCATCGCCGTCGTGATTCAAGAGTAGATAGATCAGCGCGGGGACCGCCATGCCGCCGATGGCGGCGATGATGGGCAAGGCCGCTTGGCGTACGTCGGCCAGTTCGCCGACCAACATCTCCCGTTTCAGCTCCATGCCCACCACAAAGAAGAACAGCGCCATCAAACCATCGTTCACCCAGTGGTGCAGACTCATGCTCAACGACCAACTGCCGATACCGACAGCGACGGGTATGTGCAACAGATGATGGTAGGCATCCGCCATGAAACTGTTGGCAAGTATCAGAGCGAGGATGGCCGTGCCCATCAGCAACATACCGCTGGTGGTCTCGCGGTGGATGAACTGCTCGAACGGAGTCAATATGCGGTCAAACGCGCGCTCCCACGGAGCGAAGATGACACCTTTTGTCGAACTACTTTTATCTGGAGTGCTCATGATCGAAGGTGGTTCTCTTGCTTATCTTCCAGTCGAAAGGCGGGTGCCAAGCCATGTTTGTCCTGCCCTGCATAGACTGTCAGGTGTGGGTAGGGGATCTCGATGCCACGCGCGTCGAATGCGTCCTTGAGCTGGCGCAAAAATTCACGGCGCACGCCCCATTGCTCCAGCGCGATCGTTTTGAAACGGCAACGCACGACGATGGCGGAATCAGCCCAGTCCTGCACGCCCGCAATGTCGATGTCTTCCAGTATCTTTTCGGCAAAATCTGCTGATGCGCGCAATTCGGTGGCGACCTCGCGCATCACGGTATAGACCTCGTCCACGCTCTCGCGGTAGGCGACGCTGACATCGATCACCGCATAGGCGAATCCGCGAGACTTGTTGGTGACGGTGGTGATCAGACCGTTGGGGATGTAGTGGACGCTCCCTTCGTAATCGCGCAGACAGACATAGCGCAGGGTGATGTCTTCCACCGTGCCGGTCTTGCCGCACACCTCCACCACATCGCCTTGGCGGATCTGATTTTCCAAAAGCAGGAAGAATCCGTTGAAGTAATCTTTGATCAGACTTTGCGCACCGAAGCCGACCGCTAAACCGACCACACCCGCAGCGCCCAAGATAGGCGCGATCGAGATGCCCAGTTCACTCAAAGCCAGCATGCCCGCGACCAGCGAGATGACAGCCGTGGAGACATAGCGGAAGACGCGTGCCAATGTTTCGATACGGCGTATCTCCTCAGCGCTGTCTGCGCGCGTATTCATATAGTCGCGGAATGTGCGGGTCAGTTTGCGGCTCAACACCATCAGAAACCAAGCCAGCGTCAAAATGACGACGATACGCAGCAAGTCTTTGGAAAGGTGAAGATGGCTGAGAATGCTATCTATGTTCATATTGGAGACCGAGTCGGTTAATTACTTGGGGGATGTGAGTTTGTTTGAGTTTTCCTCAGGCCATTGATATACCTACAGCGTCTGGACAAGCATCAGAGGTACTAAGTTTCGCTATCTTGTCTTTCCATATTGAAAAAGAAATTGGTGGCGGCCACAAAGCCTTCGACGCTGCCACAATCAAAGCGCTGTCCGCGAAAACGATAGGCGACCACTTTGCCATTTTGTGCTTGTGATTGTAGGGCATCGGTAAGTTGTACCTCACCATTCCTGCCGGGTGCTGTGTTGCGCAGAATCTCGAATATGTCCGGAGTCAGTATATAGCGGCCGATAACGGCGAGGGTGGAAGGTGCTTCCTGTGGCGAGGGTTTTTCCACCATGCGTTCGATGCGGATATGTCGGTCGTCCAGTTGCGTGCCGCTGATGATGCCGTACTTATCCACCTCTTCGAGAGGCACTTCTTGCACGGCTACGATGCTACACCGGTACTTCTCATAGACCCTCACCATCTGCTCCATCACACCGTCAGGTTCTCCGACACACAGGTCGTCGGCCAAAATGACGCCGAAAGTCTGATCACCGATAAGCGTCTCCCCCGTAAGGATCGCGTCGCCGAGTCCACGCATATGTGTCTGTCGTGTGTAGGAGAAAGTGCATTGGTCTATCAGCTCGCGGATGCCGTCCAAACTACTTTCCTTGCTGGTGCCGCTGATCTGGTCTTCCAGCTCATAGGTGACGTCAAAATGATCCTCGATTGCGCGTTTGGTCCGTCCTGTGACAAAGGCGATATTTTTCATACCCGCAGCGAACGCCTCCTCGGCACCGTATTGGATCAGCGGCTTAGTGAGGATGGGTAGCATCTCTTTCGGTTGCGCCTTGGTGGCTGGCAAAAATCGCGTGCCGTAACCGGCCACCGGGAATAGACATTTTGTGATCATCGTTCGCTCCTGCGAATTAGTCGACCAGCCAGAAGCAGGTCAACGGTGGCAATGTGATCAGATCGTTCACGGCAACGATACGTTCACCGGACAACAAATCCTTCATGTTGCCTTGCTGAAAATATCCGTATGACTTCATGTTGGATACAGACAACAGTTGTACTTCGATATTGAAGTTGCTCACTACCAATACCTTGTTTCGACTGTTTTTCGGGTCGGTACGCGAGAACGCAAGCAAGTTCTGATTGCCTGCATCGAACAATTGGCGATTATCGAAGTCGGCGAATGCGGCATTCTCTTTGCGCAACACGATCATCTTTTTCAGGGCACCAAATATCCTGGATTCGACCGTGCCGAGCTGATGGCGCCGTTCCGCTTTTTCCCAATCGAAGTGGGAGCGATTCATCCAGCGATTGTCATCTTGTCTGGCTGGATCGGCCAAGTATTCCAGATTGTTGAGCGTACCGATCGCATCGCCGTAATAGAGCAAGGGGATGCCGCCAAAAGACAGGATGGTGCTGTGCAATAACAAGATGGTCTTGATGGCATCATCTATCGCAACTTCATTGCCATGCTCGATGGCACTTTCAAGACCGACCAGAGACGCAAGCGCGCCGGAGATGCGAGCATCTCCGGATTTTTGATTGTCTCCGAAGGGCAATCCTCTAGCAGGAGAGTCGGGAAACTTTCCGGTGAAGTAATCCACCAAAAAGCGTCGATGCAGGGCCGGATCATAGCCGGCCAGTGCGGCATCGTTATCGGCGAAACCCAAGCCGATGTCGTCGTGGCAGCGTACATAATTGATCCAAGTCGCACGTTCTAATTTGTTCGGCAGATGTTGGATGCCGAGATTGAGCAATTTGGCGTTCTTGGTGGCGACGGCATCCCACAGTAGAGACATCAAGGTCGCGTTGTAGGCGATTTCGCACTCCTTGGCATTGATCGCATCCTCACCGAAATATTTGGCGATCTCACTGGGTGCGACGATCGCCTCGGCGATGAAGAGCACGCCCGGCGCGGTGACTTGGCAGCAGTCCTTCATTAACTGAAGTAGCAGATGTGCTTCGCGCTCGTTCTGGCAAGTGCTGCCTATCTTCTTCCACAGAAAAGCCACCGCATCGAGACGCAGGATATCTGCGCCTTTGTTCGCCCAAAACAGAATGATGTCTATCATTTCGATCAGGACGGCCGGGTTGCGATAGTTCAGGTCCCACTGGTAATTATTGAACACTGTCATCACCCACTTGCCCATGGTGTCATCCCAAGTGAAATTCCCTGGCGCCGTGTTTGGAAAGATCTCCGGCATGGTCTCTTCAAAGGTGTCCGGCATGGCGCGATCATCGAAGACATAGTAATAATCCTGATATCGCTTCTCTCCGTTACGTGCTCTTTGTGCCCACTCATGCTCACTCGATGTGTGATTCACCACGACATCCAGTACCAGTAGCATGTCGCGTTTCTTTAGCGTGGACGTCAACGATTCAACATCCTCTGTGGTTCCAAAACGCGCATCGACTTTGCGGTAGTCGCGAACAGCATAGCCGCCGTCACTAGCCCCATCGGGGCAGTCGAGTATGGGCATCACATGCAACATGTTTATGCCCAGTTCCTGCAGGTAGGGGAGTTTGGCGCGCAGCCCTTTCAAGTCGCCGGCAAAACGGTCGCAGTACAATGCCATGCCGACCCATTTCTGGCTGAGGAACCAGTTGTAATCGCGTTCACGCATCAAATCGAATTTGCGTAAGTGTGGCGCCCGCTCCATGTAGCGCACAGCGAGCGTCTCGACCAAGGCAACCATCTGTTCTTTGAAGTCTGGGCGGTCTCCATACAGTAGATGGAACAGAGAGTGGATCGCGTAAAAATTGGCACCAAGGCGAGTGTAAAAGTGGCGCAGGCGGAAATTTCCGATCTCAGGTTTGAGCTCGATCAGAATCTCGTTAAGCATCGCATGGGAGGCTTGTTCGTACATCAGAGCGCCCTCGTGTCTTTAGCATCGGCGCGCAACCATTCATCCACCTCGGGTCGATAGTGTGCGATACCTTCAAGAATGCCTGCGCTGTAGTTGCCGTTCATATCAAGATAGTTCCCTTGAGCCACGTACAATGAATCCTGATTTGCCGTCAGCGCGAGTTCTTTCAATGCCGCATCGGCATTGGCCACCAGCACGGAAAAGATACCACTCACCAGCACATCATGATCATTGCCACTGTCGCCGGCGAAGATCGTATCAGCATCGCTGAATTCCTTTTGCTGCATCAAGAATCGGATCGCATGCAGTTTGTTGGCGCTGATCGGGAGGATGTCGAGCAAGCCTAGGTCTGCTGCTTCATCGATGCTCCAGATCAGGTTCGCCACGATATCCGCCTGTCTCAGCCGCATATCGATCTCGTCGATCAGCTTTTTAGTATCCGTATCTAGTTCGACATAGAAGCTAAGTTTGTGGCGTTGCTGCTTTTCTTTTTCCTGCAAGCGCAACGACGTAAATACACTTAATAGTATAAGTAGCTGTCGATGATCCAAGCCGTGCCAACTGGGTGCGATCCGTTCATCCCACTCGCTCCATTGTCGCCACCCTGCAGAGTCGACTTGATAGATCGTCGCGCCTACATCCGCGATGACGAAATCGGGTTGTGGTAGTCCGAAATCATCGATCGCCTGTTCGACAAGCGATCTGTGTCTTCCAGTCACATAGGCAAGTGTCATCTCTTCGCAACTCGCCAATCGTTTGAAGCGCGCAAGCGCGTTTGGGGACTCTGGCTGTTTGCCGTTAGGTATCAGGGTTCGATCTAGGTCTGTGCAGAGTAAGAAACGCTTCATGATGCTCTTCCTCCATTGTCTTCTGCAAAGAAATCGTAGTGTTGCATCGCTTCTAAGATCCCAGCTGCATGAGGTTTCTCTGAAAAATAGATCTTTTCTATATTGGCTAGCTCGGACAGCTCAGCAAGATGGCGGTTATCCACCACCACGCCCAGTGTATTGCCGCGCAGCATGTCGGCATCGGCCCCGGTGACACCGGCGACCAATGTTCTTTCCAATGGGAAGCCCAGCTGCTCTGCGCACCAGCGCAACGCCAATCCTTTGGAGGCGCGGACGGGAAGTACGTCGAGGAATTGTCCAAAAGAAAAGATCACGTTCACTGCCTGCTCGTTGCGCAACAATGTTTGTCTGATCTCGTTTACGTTCGCTACGGTCGGGTCGATGTAGTAACTGATCTTGAATGGACTCTGATAGCCCGGTGGCTGGAGCGTCAATCCGGGAATCTCCTTAAGGATATTGAGTACCGCCCTGCGATTCCAAAGATGGTCGATATGATGCGTCCAAACGGCATCCTCGGTTAGGTTCGGCGCATAGTGGATCTCAGTCCCTTGGCCGGTGATCAACACATCCGGCTGGGGGATGCCGTGCATGCGCAAGGTGGCGAGTGCATCGTCTAAAGAACGACCGGTCGCGATGCCGAAGATGATGGCTTTGCGATGCTCCCTCATCGTTTGTAGGAACGGCTGCAAAGATGAACTGTCGCCAATCAGGTTCAGGTCTAAGCTGGTGAAGATGGCCTGCTCGCGAAATATGCCGGACCGTCTGCGCAGGTCCATTCTGCAGAAAGGCTCGGTCTTTTCGACCAAAGGGCGAATCACCTTTAGATACTTCTCTACATGCGCTTGCCAAGAATAGTGCTGGCGCACCCCTTGTATGCCGTTCTTGGATAATCGACGCCAATCTTTTTTGTCGGTCAAGGTTTTAAGTAGCGTCTCAGCCATGGCGGTCTTGTCGAGTGGATTGATCAGATATCCGTTCTCGCAACTCTTGATGATGTCCGTCGGTCCGCCATCTTCGGTCGCCACGATCGGCAAGCCGCATGCGGCGGCCTCGATCAACGTAAGTCCAAACGGCTCAGTCAGCGCCGGATTGACGAATACGCCGTGGCTTGCTGCAGCCAGACGGTATAGCTCTGATACTTCTTCTGGCTTGTGATGTTTTGGATATGCCACCTGGCCGTACAGGTCATATTTGTCGATTGCCAGCAGGATCTCGGTGAGCACACCTTTCGACACATTCTCCATGTCGTTGATGTTGTCCCGATTTCCAGCAACGATCACTAGATTTGCCGCCTGCTGTAAGGGGAGCGATTCGCCATAGGCTTCGATCAGAGCGGCGAGGTTCTTTTTGGGGTCAGGACGTGACAGCGCCAGAATGATCGGCTTGTTGGGGTAATCTAGGAAGCGTTTGAGTTCGTTGGCGATATGGCTGTTCTTTTCGTCCCCTTGCGGCGGAAAGAACAGCGTCAGGTCCGTGCCGGGCGGAACCACGCGCATGCGTTCCGGCTGGTAGAAATCGTAGAGGCCGTATTGCTGCTCGATCTCTTGCTGCGTGCTGGTGATGACGCGCTCGGCCACGCCCAACGTGGTTTCCTCCGCATCGATGCGGCGCGATATGTGGTAAGTCGTTTCGATCTCGCCACGTTTGATACCGCTAGCGATCAATTGTTGACGTTTGTTGCGGCCTAAGGAGTGGCCGGTATGCACCAGTGGGATGCCCAATTGGTGCGACAGCCGAGAACCCACATATCCGGCATCCGCATAATGACTATGAATGACATCCGGGATGCGTCCTTGACTCTTGAGATAGGCAAGTGCGTTATCGGCAAAGTTCTCGAGCGAATCCCACAGCATCTCCTTGCGCAGATATTTTTGTTCGCCGCATTCGATGCGCACGATGCTCGCTTTTTCGGAAAGCACTTCGATAGGTTCGGCATAGTCAGGGCTCACCTGACTATCGATGACACGGCGCGTCATCAAGATCACCGTCTCGACCTCGGGGTGAGCACCTAACGCACGAGCCAGCTCCACTACGTATTTCGTTTGTCCGCCAGTATCCGCATCGCGCCCCAGTTCGAGATCATGACCGCGAATCAGACCATGCACGCTTAGTAGCACGATGGACAACGGCTTTTTGCTAGCGACTTTAGGCTTTTTCATAGACCCCACTCCCGAATGAATCGATCATAGAAATCCGCTTGTTCGGGTATCGCCCCGCGAATCCCGCAAATCGCCGCTGCGAAAACATTGGCTCGTTCCAGTGTGCTTCTTACCGGCCAATGCCGCAGGGTGCCAAGGATATAAACGGCAGCAAAAGCATCACCCGCACCAACGGTATCGATCACAGTCGTATGTTGATCGCCAGCCATCACCTTGACGATTTCACCCGCACGATCGATCTGCCAAGCACCCTCCGCGCCGCACGTGACCACGACGCGATCAAGATCGAAATGCTTCAACAATTCGCCAGCGCGAGCTTGTGGGCTATCACTCGACAGGGCGAACATCTCCGCCAATACATCCAGCTCTTCGTTATTCAACTTCAGGATATCTGCGTATTGCAGGGATGAACGAAGTGCATTCTCGTCATAACAAAGTGGGCGCAAGTTGATATCCAAGAACTTTGCCGCATCCGTACTGCGCAGTAATGTCGTCAGCGCCCGGCGGGAGACTGCCTGTCGCTGTGCAAGCGTGCCGAAATAGACTAGTGCAGGGCTGAGCGGAAGCCTGATCATGCGCGCGATCCCATAGTGAATGAAATCGTAAGCCTGCTCGGTAAGTATCTCGAAACGGTGGTTCGCATCTTCCAGATGCACCTTGACCTGACCTGTTGGGTGCACTCTATCCAGTTGGATGCCTCCGGTCGCCATCCCATATTGCTTCATCGTTCCAAGCACGCGCTTGCCCAGATCGTCATTGCCGACGCGAGAGACCAGCACAGGATTTCGCCCGAAGGCTTTGAGATGTCTTGCGACGTTGAATGGCGCGCCGCCCAATACGCCTCGGTCCGGAAAGATGTCTGCCAACACTTCGCCAAACAGAACGACTCTGCCATTCTGGCGAACGTTAAGCTTATGTTCGTCTTCACGCGAAAAGAAGGATGCCATCTTACGCACCCGCCTCCCTTTGCTCGTTTTTTACGCGCCGCAACATTTCAAGATATCGCTTCATTGGCTTATTCCCACAAGAATCTTGTGATAAGGCGCTTAATTATACATTGGCACCAATATAGTTTATGTGAATATTCGGCGCTGAATTTATAATGCGCTCATCGCCATCTGATCCGTATCAGAAAATTTCTGGAGTTATTCCTTGAGCAAAAGTAAAAAAAAGCATCTCTCCCTGCGCGTTCTGAAAAAGTTTCGCGTCATTTACGGTTCGGTGAGGCAATACTTTCGAGATGTAGAACAGACTTGCGGTGTGAGCGGGTCCCAGTTGTGGGTCATGCAGGAAGTCGCTAATACACATGGGATCGGTGTTTCAGAATTGGCAGAACGCCTTTCCATTCATCAGTCCACCTGCAGTCAGCTCGTTGAGAAGCTGGTCGCCCGCAAACTGATCCTCAAGGAACGTAGCAAAGAGGATCAACGGAGGGTGGGTCTGTACATCACGGATACGGCAGCGAAGTTGCTCAAAGATGCTCCCGGTCCCTCTGAGGGCGTCCTGCCACAAGCCTTGGGCGCACTGTCGATAGACACTATGCAGTCGCTCGACTTGGCCTTGGAGAAAGTGATCCAGCAACTTCAGAACGGCGATGATGAGCTGGGCGATCACCCCTTGTCGGAGCTATAAGAACAACCGCGTATTCTGTATCAGTTGCCGTTCAACACTTCGACTCGCATCAGGCGCAGTAACAGATCGTCGAAAGTATAAAAACCGTTTTCGCAATCCGCCAGCTGGGTCAGCGCGAAGGCAGCACCTGTGCCGAAGGCCTCGCGCCGTATCGAATCGTGAGTGAGGCGAACTGTCTGATGCGGGAATCCGAAGATCACTTCGTGGTGGCCGACGATGCCGCCCAAGCGTAAAGAGGTGATGTTCTCACCGCCGACTTCCAGCGTCTCAGCGATCTTGCGTGCGGTGCCAGACACCTCAGGTTTTTCCTTGAAGTGCTGTTCGACGATCTCCACATCCGCGAACGGGGCGATCTTGCGCAACAGTTTGGCTGCCACGATCAGAAAGTTGATGCCCAGCGTGATGTTGGGTGAACACAACACGCGGGTGTGCGCACCCAGTGCGCGGGCGTAAGCAAGGTCGTCTTCCGAATAAGCAGAGATCGCGCTGACCAGCATGATGCCGCGTCGGCCGACTTCGCTACCGTAGTCTCGGATGCTGGCGGGGGAAGAGAAGTCCACCAGCGCATCGACAGGGTGCTGTTCCAGCAAATCGGCGAAGGGGTGCTGATCGACGCCAATGATAGGGATGCTCGTTGCGGGATGGGTTTGGGATTCGGATGGTGTGCTTCGGCGTGCGATCCAGCGCAGATCGAAGCGAGGGTCGTTGCTCAATACATTGGCGACCGCACTACCTGCCTTGCCGTATCCAACCAAGCCGACGCGTAGCTTGTGGGTCATGTGATCCTCCTGGTGTCTTAATTATTATTGTTGACGCGTGAACGCCACTCGGGAGTGACCGATTGTAACACCTGAAAATCAGTGAGTAGTGCAACGGGATTCTGGCAAAACGCGGCATGTATAATCGGCCGCCTGAAGTGAAAGGAAATGCAATGTCCACAACCATATTCGTCATCGGCCTGATGGTGTTCTTCGCGCACTTCTTGTCGTTGCAATTTCGCAAGACCAATATTCCCGATGTGCTGGTGCTGATGCTGGTCGGTATCGTCATAGGTCCCTTGTTGGGTATCGTGACGCCGGATGATTTTGGCAAGATCGGTTCGCTCATCGCCACCATCGCACTAGTGGTGATCCTGTTCGAGAGCGGCACTTCGCTGAATATCACCACGTTGGGCAAATCGCTGGGGACGACTGGCGTGCTCGCGACACTGTGTTTCGTTTTGACCGCATTCATCGTTGGAGTCGTTGGATTTGCGGTGCTTGAGCTGGAGCTGCTGCCCTCGATCTTGCTAGGTGTGATCCTAGGAGGGACGTCTTCTGCGGTAGTGATCCCTATGGTCAGTGCGCTGCAATTATCGGAAAAGCCGGCCACAGTTTTGGTTCTGGAGTCAGCATTGACCGATGTGCTATGCATCGTCGGTGTGTTCGCCTTGTTGCAGATCTACACGCAAGGTGGAGTCGATCCGGGGCGCTTGATCGGTGGTGTGTTGTCGGCGCTGATCTTCGCCGCAGTGATCGGCGTGGTGGGTGGCATCGGCTGGTTGTTGGTGTTAGGTAAGGTGCGCGATTTCCCCAACACCATCTCATCCACACTGGCCTATGTCTTCATTGTGTACGGCGCGACTGAGTTCTTGGGTTTCTCTGGTGCGATCGCGGCACTCGCACTGGGTATCACACTGACCAACTTTCAAAAGTTCGGTCTGCATCGCATTCCCAGTATCGATAGCAACATCGAGCCTTTGAACGAAATGGACCTGGTGTTCTATCGAGAAGCCGTGTTCTTGCTAAAGACCTACTTCTTCGTTTATCTCGGCATCTCGATCTACTTTGGTGCGGCAGAACTGATACTCATTGCCGTGGTGATGGTGTTGCTGGTGTATTTGATGCGCCTAGTGTTGACGCGTATGGTGTTTCGCAACGAGAGTTACGCTTTGCGCGATGCGGCCTTCACTTCCATGCTCGCCCCAAAAGGGCTGGCGGCGGCGGTGCTGGCAGCTTTGCCGTTGCAATACGGGGTGGCGGGTGGTGAGCTGATCCGTGATACGACGTATATGGTGGTGTTGATCAGCATCACGTTGACCGCACTGCTTGTGATGATGTATCCCGTGCCGCAGGTACGAAACTTCTATTCACGCGCACTGGGCAAGCAACCAGGAGATACCCTGAAAGTCCCAGCATATACCCCTCCTCAAGATTGATTATCGGTGAGCGATTCCATGAGCGAACTGTTGAACGAATTGAGCGCGCATCCGCTGTTCACCCAGCTATTGGGTTTCGCGGGTAGCCTGCTTGCGATTTTCCTGCTGGTGCAATTCGTGCAGTCGCTCGCAGCGCGCAATATCTCCGACAAGAACCTGCGTTTCAGAACGCGTAAGGCATTCAGCATCGTCGGCTATGTCTTGGGTTTGTTTGTGGCGCTTGCCCTTTTCAGTAACCAATTGGAGAACCTGCCAGTACTCATCGGACTACTTGGTGTGGGTGTGGGCTTCGCCCTGCGCGAGGTGATCCAAAGTCTGTTCGGATGGGGAGTCATTGCGTTCGGCAATCTCTACAAACCTGGGGACCGCATCCGACTGGGTGGCATCATGGGGGATGTGATGGACGTCGGTCCGCTGACCACGAGCATCATGGAATGTGGTGACTGGGTGAAGTCTGACCTCTACAACGGTCGCGTTGTGTATGTGCCCAACAACATCGTGTTGCGCGAACAGGTACATAACTACAGTGAAGATTTCCCCTATCTGTGGGATGAGATCGTGATCCCGGTAACAAGCGGCTGCGACCATAAGTTGGCGCGAAGCATCGTGCTGGATGTCGGGCGCGATCTGCAATCAGCCACTATGGCTGCCGCCCGCGAAGTGTGGGCGGACTTCGTGCTACATCACAGAGCCGAAGATGCGCATCTCGATGCCGTGGTGACGATGAGTTTCGATGCCAACTGGATCGAGCTGACCCTGCGCTACGTCACCGATTACCATTCGCGCCGTGCAACTAAGGACAGACTGTTCACCGCTATCTTGGATGAATTTGAGAAGACCGGCGGCAGGGTGGAGATCGCAGCACCGCAGATGCGGATCACGGAATTTCCCGCCGTATCCGAGCGGAAAGACGGTTCCGATGTAAAGAAGCAGTCATGATGCAGATCCTTGCTGGGCTCTGTTCATTCTTTCTTCTGTTGCCATCCCTTGGTCATGCAGCGCTTCCGCAATCTTCCAACGTGCCGGGTGGAGTGGTCACCGTGCCCTTGGGCTTCATATCAGCAAGCGAGGATCCTCCCCAAGCATGGATGGGTGAGCGCCCCGTTTTTGTTACTGCCAATGACGGCGAGTGGGTCGCCGTGATCGGATTGGCACTTAATATGAAGCCAGGGTCACATTCGATTCGAATCGATAGTGGCGACGTCTCTAAAACGCAAATATTTGAGGTCCATCCCAAGCAATATCCCGAGCAGCACATCGCACTCAAAGACAAAGGCAAGGTACACCTGTCTCCCAAGAATGCAGCACGCGCCAAGCGCGAGATCGCCAGGATCCAGATGCTTAAGCGCCACTGGCGCAAGACAAACGATACGGATGCCGTATTCACTTTGCCTGCGGAAGGCAGGATGTCCAGCCCTTTTGGATTGCGCCGCTTCTTCAACGGTGCGCCACGTTCGCCTCACGCAGGCCTTGATGTGGCACTTCCTGTGGGAACTCCGATCAAGGCGGTCACACACGGCATCGTGCTGGCAACAGATGACTATTTCTTCAACGGCAAGACGATATTCATTGACCATGGAAATGGCTTGATCAGCATGTATTGTCACCTTGATCGGATCGAGGCAAAGGCGGGCGATGAGGTAGTTAAAGGCCAGCATATCGGCACTTCTGGCCAAACAGGACGCGCTACCGGACCCCATCTGCATTGGAGTGTCGTTTTGAATGGGAACATGGTGGATCCAGAATTGTTTCTAACTAGAAGAAGCTCCGAGTAGTTTCGTAAGCCCTTCCTCATGGCTGAAGTGATGGGGTAGTACCGATCTTTGAGCGTATATCTAACCTAAAAAAATCCGATGTAAGCTTCCTTCTCACCCTGCTTCAATCAATCTGCCTTGCATTGCTAGGCATCTGTAAGCGTTCACTGAGTATCCTTCGCTTGTTCCACGTAACGGAGCAGCAAGAATTTCCGATGTAAAAGAGGGCCGCATGAAAATAGAGAATCTCTCCGAAGCCAAGACCAACATCCTTTCCGGCCTCACGGTCGCGCTCGCCCTCGTGCCCGAGGCCATCGCCTTCGCACTGGTGGCGCAGGTGCATCCACTGGTTGGCCTGTATGCCGCCTTCATGGTGGGCCTCA
>JBGSWB010000273.1:0-3482 GCA_041752675.1 Sideroxydans sp.
TCAAACACGGTACACCACAGCCGCTGTCCAGCGTGGACATCCTCAAGGGCGGCAAGCTCGCATTGGAGAACGCGAACAAAGAACTGGGCTTGGCACTCTCCATCGACGAGATCGACTATCTGGTAGAGAACTTCAACAAGCTCGGACGCAACCCTACCGACGTCGAACTGATGATGTTCGCGCAGGCCAACTCCGAACACTGCCGCCACAAGATATTCAACGCGGATTGGATCATCGACGACGAAGCGCAAGCCATCTCTTTGTTCGGCATGATCCGCAATACACACAAGCTACATCCCAAAGGCACAGTCGTTGCGTACTCCGACAACTCCTCCGTCATCGAAGGTGCAGAGATCGAGCGCTTCTACCCACGCGCTGGCGGTGCATACGAATTCAGCAAAGAGCTGACCCACATCCTGATGAAGGTGGAGACGCACAACCACCCGACCGCCATCGCACCATTCGCGGGTGCGGCCACCGGTAGCGGCGGCGAGATCCGTGACGAAGGCGCAACGGGTACTGGCTCCAAGCCCAAAGCGGGTCTCACGGGTTTTTCTGTTTCCAATCTCAATATTCCAGGCTTCATCCAGCCGTGGGAATTTTTCAGCCCTCACCCTAACCCTCTCCCGCCTGCGGGAGAGGGAACTGGTTCGCTCCCCTCGCCCGCAGGCGGGAGAGGGGCTGGGGGTGAGGGACTTTTCTATGGAAAGCCTTCCCGTATCGCGACCCCGTTACAGATCATGATCGACGGCCCACTCGGCGGAGCGGCGTTCAACAACGAGTTCGGTCGTCCTAACCTCACGGGTTACTTCCGCACCTTCGAAGAGAAGGTCAACGGCGAAGTGCGCGGCTATCACAAGCCCATCATGTTGGCGGGCGGTTTGGGCAGCATCAAAGCGGAACACACCCACAAGCACGATCTGCCCGAAGGCGCATTGCTCATCCAACTGGGCGGCCCCGGCATGCTCATCGGTCTGGGTGGCGGTGCGGCATCCAGCATGGATACCGGCGCGAACGCAGAGAACCTCGACTTCGATTCCGTACAACGTGGCAACCCAGAGATGCAACGTCGTGCGCAAGAAGTCATCGACCGTTGCTGGCAACTGGGCGACAACAATCCTATCTTGAGCATCCACGACGTAGGCGCGGGTGGTATTTCCAACGCGCTACCGGAACTGGTGCATGGCGGCGGCAAGGGCGCGCGTTTCGAATTGCGCAACGTGCCGAACGAAGAGCGCGGCATGACACCGATGCAGATATGGAGCAATGAATCGCAAGAGCGTTACGTGCTGGCGATCCCCGCAGAACGTCTGGATGAATTCGCCGCGATGTGTGAACGTGAGCGTTGCCCGTTCGCCGTGTTGGGCAAAGCCATCAGCGAAGACCAACTCATCGTGCACGATGAAGAGTTCGCCAACGATGCAGTCGATATGCCGCTCTCCGTGTTGTTGGGTAAGCCGCCCAAGATGACGCGCAACGTGAAGCGCGAGCAAGTGACACTGCCCAAGTTCGATACCAGCGACATCATGTTGAAAGACGCTGTCGAGCGCGTGTTGCGCCTGCCATCCGTGGCTGACAAGACCTTCCTCATCAGCATCGGCGACCGTACCGTGGGCGGCTTCACCGCACGTGACCAGATGGTCGGCCCGTGGCAAGTGCCAGTGGCCGACGTGGCCGTGACCACGTTGGGTTACAACACCAATCTGGGTGAAGCCTTCGCCATGGGCGAACGCACACCTATCGCTGTGTTGGATGCACCTGCCTCTGGCCGCATGGCCATCGGTGAGGCCATCACCAACATCGCCGCTGCGCGTATCGAAAAGATCGGCGACATCAAACTCTCCGCCAACTGGATGTCTGCCGCCGGACACCACGGTGAAGACGCTGCCATGTTCGACACCGTGAAAGCCGTCGGCATGGAGCTGTGCCCACAGCTCGGCATCAGCATCCCAGTCGGTAAAGATTCGATGTCGATGAAGACCACGTGGAAAGACGGCGAGCAACACAAAGCCGTCACCGCGCCGTTGTCACTCATCATCACCGCCTTTGCAACATGCAGCGACGTACGCGACACACTCACCCCACAATTGGTAGCTGATACCGACACTGTCGTGTTGCTGTTCGACTTGGGAGCAGGCAAGAACCGCATGGGCGGCTCCGCCTTGGCGCAGGTGTACAAACAAGTGGGCGACGTGGCACCGGATGTGGACGATGCCAAAAAGCTCAAAGCCTTCTTCGATGTCATCCAACGCATGAACCGCGAAGGCAAGTTGCTCGCCTATCACGACCGTTCCGACGGCGGCATGCTGGCGGCACTGTGCGAGATGAGCTTCGCTTCGCACATCGGTCTGGATATCCGTGTGGACGAATGCAAGGGCGACGACCTCGGCATCCTGTTCAACGAAGAGTTGGGCGCATTGGTGCAAGTGCGCCGTGCCGACCTAGCCGACATCTTCGTGCAGTGCGATGAGGCAGGGCTGAGCAACGTGCACGAAGTGGCGCGCCTCAACACCAGCGGCAACATCAACATCACACGCGGCAAAGCGACCCTGTTTAGTGAGAACGCCATCGCGTTACGTCGCATCTGGTCTGAGACGACCTACCAGATCCAAAAGCTACGCGACAACCCTGCGTGCGCTCAACAAGAGTTCGACCGCATCTTGGATGCGAAGGATGCTGGCCTACATGCCCAGCTCACCTACGACCTCAACGAGAACACCGCACCTGCGTTGCTCAAGTCACGTCCCAAGATGGCTATCCTGCGCGAGCAGGGCGTGAACGGCCATGTGGAGATGGCCGCCGCATTCGACCGCGCGGGCTTCGCTGCGGTGGACGTGCACATGAGTGACGTCATCAGTGGTCGTGTGAAGCTGCAAGACTTCAAGGGCGTGGTCGCCTGCGGCGGATTCTCTTACGGTGACGTATTGGGTGCGGGCGAGGGCTGGGCGAAATCCATCCTGTTCAACCCACGCGCGCGTGACGAGTTCGAAGCCTTCTTCAAACGCAACGACACCTTCGCACTCGGCGTGTGTAACGGCTGCCAGATGATGAGTAACCTGCACGAGATCATCCCAGGTGCAGAGAACTGGGCGCACTTCGCGCGCAACCAATCAGAACAGTTCGAAGCGCGCTTCGTCATGGTGGAAGTGCAAGAGACACCATCTATTTTGTTCCAAGGCATGGCCGGTTCGCGTATGCCTATCGTCGTGGCACACGGCGAAGGCTTCGCCGACTTCGGCGGCAGCAAGAAACTGAAAGCTGCACAACCGCTGGTCACCCTGCGCTATGTCGATCACAAGGGCAAAGCCACAGAGACCTATCCGCTCAACCCCAACGGTTCGCCGCAAGGCATCACCGGACTCACCACACCAGACGGCCGCTTCAGCATCATGATGCCGCACCCTGAGCGCGTGTTCCGCGCCGTGCAGAACTCATGGCATCCAAGCGACTGGCAAGAGAACGGCGCATGGCTGCGTATGTTC
>JBGSWB010000274.1:0-2010 GCA_041752675.1 Sideroxydans sp.
TTGTTGGAAGGCTTTTTCTCTCCCGAGGAATTGCCACTCTTTGCCGAATACGAATTGACCACGGTCATCCATAGCCATCAACAATTGGCGTGGCTGGATGCTTACCCGCGCAAGAACGGCCTGTCGGTGTGGCTCAAGATCAACTCAGGCATGAACCGTCTCGGTTTCATGCCTGCCGAAGTGCCTGCGGTGATGGAGCGTCTGAAGTCACATCGTGCGGTGCGCGATGTCACCTTGATGACGCACTTCGCGCAAGCGGACGAGGCGGTCGGCGTGTCGAAACAACTCGATGTGTTCAACCAGATCGCCGCGAACTATCACGCACCCCGCTCGCTGGCGAATTCCGCTGCGGTCATGAGTCATCCGCAGGCGCATGGCGATTGGGTTCGCCCCGGCATCATGTTGTACGGCAGCTCCCCCTTTACGGATGTCAGTGCGAAGGAACTCGGACTGCAACCCGTGATGAACTTGAGCAGCGAACTCATCTCCGTGCGTGAACTGCGTGCGGGCGATATGGTCGGTTACGGTGCGAGTTTCCGCGCAGAGCATTCGATGCGTATCGGCACGGTGGCCTGTGGCTATGCCGACGGCTATCCGCGTCACGCGCCGACCGGCACACCTATCCTTGTGAACGGTCAGCGCACACGCACTCTAGGTCGTGTGTCGATGGATATGTTGGCGGTGGATCTTAGCGACGTGTCCGATGCGAAGGTCGGCAGCCGCGTGGTGATATGGGGTGAGGGGATGCCGGTGGACGAGGTGGCACATGCGGCAGGCACCATCGGCTACGAATTGTTATGCGCTTTGACCCAACGCGTGCCTGTCTCGTATTGATTTCGCGACTTGTTGTAACGCCTCGATAGAGAGGTCATCAAGCTCAAGCCTCTCTGCAACATCCAACTTCACGTAGTTTTTACCCAGCGAACGCAGATAGCTAGGGTCATAGTGTATCTCCAACAATTCTTTTACCAGCGTATCGAACTGTGCGGCACGGATGAGGGCGCTCCAATGCTCTAGTTTTGCGTGACCGTGGAAGGGGATCAGCACATTTAGCTTTTGGATGAGCGCCTCTGGATCATCGAGGAAGTGGTGGTAGTCCTCCATCAGAAGTCTCATACGCGCTTCAACGGTGGCATCGATCAACACACAATCACTTGCGTGCATCGCTGTCACCAGCGCAGTGGGCAGGCCGATGCGTCCGATCTTGTTGCTCTCGGCCTCTACATAAACAGGGTGCGACGCATCGAAGCTCTCTAGTTTTTGCACGAGCAGTGTGTCGAACCATTTTTGCGAGGGTTGACCTTCAAGTGGCAGTCCACCTAGGACCGAACCGCGATGCCGCGCTAATTCTTCAAGGTCGAGCACTTGTGCCCCATTGCTGGCGAGTGCACCCAGCAAGCGACTCTTGCCGGACCCCGTCGCACCGCAGATGACGCGGTAGGTGAAGTTGCCAGATAAGGCCTCCAGTTTGTCCAACACCTCTCGCCGATAGGTCTTGTAACCGCCTTCCAGCTTGTGTGCCGCCCATCCCACTTGCGCGAAGATGATGCTCATCGCACCGCTGCGTTGCCCACCGCGCCAGCAATAGATGAGTGGCTTCCAAGATTTCGGTTTGTCGTGAAAGCGAGTCTCGATGTGGTGTGCGATGTTCTTTGCGACCAGTACAGCACCGACCTTGCGCGCCTCGAAGGGGGACACCTGTTTGTACAGCGTGCCGACCGTGATGCGTTCTTCATTGCTGAGGACGGGGCAATTGATGGCGCCGGGGATGTGGTCGTCGGCGAATTCGTCCGGCGTGCGCACGTCGATGATTTCGTCAAAGTCGGAAAGCTGTGATAGGTTCGCGGTTCTGAATAACATTTATATAAAACCACTAGTGTCCGGTTAAGAATCGAATAGATTCAGTTGGTTGCTGATATCTGCGTTTTCTGTCTGACCGCTGATGCTCTGTAAAGCCTGTTGAATGGGCATTTTCTCGAACAGCGTGACCGACAGAATCTGTAACAAAGT
>JBGSWB010000275.1:0-3634 GCA_041752675.1 Sideroxydans sp.
AACCCCTCCAGATAGCACCAGAATGAGGGAATACGGCGACAGAAAAACCAAAATCAAATCGCGCTGGTGAAAAAATTTGCGTGAAATTTAATCGCGGGGGAACGCTGATGAAAATTTTGAATTATTCTGCGTTTCCTTAGGTATCGAAGCCAAATCTGACTCCCCCACTGGCGGCTGGTTAGGTAGCGCACTCAAGAAGTTCTTTGGCTGACCTTTAATTCAGATGGGCGAACCCTCGCCCGTCTGATTTCCGTCGGCGGCTGACACCCCCTCGACAACCGAAACACATTCCCCTCATGAAATGCCCATCCCTACTGGGGGTGGTGCTGGCATAGACATTGCTGGATTCAATCACCAACCGATGACGACCGCGATCTATTGCTCGTCGACACTGTCAATCACGCATTTAGGGAAACGCGTATGTCAAACATCAACTGGACCAACAATCTGAACATCGGGATCGAGTGCATCGACGACCAGCATCGTCACATCATCGATCTGTTCAATAAACTGAACGATTCCCACAAACGTGGCGAGTTAACTGCCGCGAACGAACTTTTCTACGAGTTGGTCGAATTCAAGTTATCCCATTGTGCTTACGAAGAAGAACTGCTGAAGAAGTCCGACTACCCCCTGTACAAGATGCACAAGCAGTCGCACGAGCCCATGATCAAAAAATTCTTGGCCTTACATGAACGTGCCGAGAACGGTGAATACGTCATCAATGAAGCAGTCCCATTCCTCGAGACGACACTGTTGCAACACATGAAAGGTGAAGATGCTGATTACTCAACCTACATGCGCCAATCACAGCGCAATGGACAAGAGGAAGCGCGCGGATTCCTTAATACGCTAAAGCGCGTATTCCAATAAATAGTTTTTCAGAACCTTTCATACCCAGCCATATAACGCCATTGCCCCTGCGTGAGCTTAGCCATCGACACACGTCCGATGCGCAAACGCTTCATCAACTTCACCTCCAAGCCCACACTGCGACACATGTGCATGATCTGACCTGGCTGCACACCCTTCAACGCAAAACGTAAACGCGTCTCGTTCTGCCAACTCACCTTCGCAGGTGCCAACGGCTTGCCGTTGAACGACAGCCCGTGATTCAAAGATTGCAGACCTTCAGCAGATAACTCGCCCGACACCTCCACCACATACTCCTGCTCGATGGTGTTCGCATCGTCAGTCAGTTTGCGCGACACCCGAAAATCCTGCGTCAGCACCGCCAAGCCACTCGCCCCCGCTTGCAAGGGCAAACAATGCGTCAGGTGTAGCAGATGTTGCTTGAGCGGACGGATGCCAGAATGGTCTTCGGGTGAACGCGTATTCGCGCAGATCATCTGCCGGATAGAATCAGCAGTCATCTCCACAGGAATTAAAAATTGCTTTTCTCGTTCGTCTCCTCGCCCGCTAGCGGGAGAGGATTGAGGTGAGGGAGAACGGTCGTGACCGTTAGGAGGCTGGTGGAACAGTATCGACACCGGGGGCAGTGGCGTCAGCTTGGCATCAGCATGCAACTCAACCGACTGCTCAGACACCATGAACTGCGGCTCTTCCACCACCACGCCATCCACACTCACCCAGCCCCCTGCGATGTACAACTCGGCCTCACGGCGAGAGCACTGTTTCATCTCGACGAGGCGTTTGGCGAGGCGGATGGGTTCTGACATGGGGATGAGCGGCAAGTTGGAAAGGTCGGCATTGTATGCGTAGAACCGCCCCCTAACACGGAGCCAACATCCGGCACTTGCACTAAGTATCCGAATGGCTACAATGACTCCCATGTACACCATCAACAAAACTAACGAGTTTTCAGATTGGCTGTCAGCGTTGCGCGATATTCGCGCCCGCGCTCGAATCGTTAGCCGTATCAAAAGCGCAGAGCATGGAAACTTTGGTGATTGCGAACCCGTTGGGGAAGGGATCAGCGAGATGCGCATTCACATCGGCGCGGGCTATCGGGTGTATTTCACCAAACGAGAAAGCGTGGTGTACCTACTGCTATGCGGAGGCGACAAATCTACGCAAAAGCGCGACATCGTCCGCGCCAAGGCGATACGCAAACAACTGAATGAGGATGAAAATCATGACTAAAAAGAACACCACAAAAATCGCCGTCTCGCGCTTCGATGCTGCAGATTATTTGGACAGCGAAGAAATGATCGCCGAATACTTGGCCGCCGCATTGGAAGATAGCAACCCAGATGTCTTCCTATCCGCCCTCGGCGATATTGCCAAAGCTCGCGGCATGGCCAAGATCGCAAAGGATGCGGGATTAAGCCGTGAGAGTTTGTATAAAGCCCTCGCTCCAGGCGCAAAGCCACGCTATGAAACGGTGCGTAAATTGATGGATGCCATTGGGGTGAAGATGACGGCGCAGGTTTGAGGCATGTGGCGAAAATAATTGCGCTGCCCCCCGAATCGCCGGGAATTGCCTCCTGATTGAGATTTTTCAGGACAACTTCATGACTTCTAGACAAACTCAAGGCATTTGCATCTATTGCGGAAGAGCTACATTGGTTACGGACGATCACCTCCCCCCGGCCTCACTTTTCCCCAAACTCAGACCCAATAATCTTGTGACCGTGCCAAGTTGTTTTGAGTGCAACAACGGTGCATCGATGGACGATGAGTATTTCCGACTTACCTTAAGCATCCGTCATAGCGCTAAAAGACCAATTGCAAAAAAAGTTGCCGATACAGCTTTACGAGGCCTTGCTCGTGATCAACACACCCGTTTTCGACGGAATTTTTTTCAGGGAGTGCGTGAGGTTGATATTAAGACTTCAGATGGTAAGCACATTGAACGAGGTGGAGCATATAACGTTGATCTCATCCGACTTGGGAAGGTTGCAACAAGAATAATGAAGGGACTGTATTTTCATCACTATGGAAAGCCGCTCCCCGCTTGGTGCGAGGTTGATGCTTGGTGTGAGGACGGTCTCAGTGATGTCGATACGAATAGCATTCAAGTAATACAAAGCTATGTCGCACATCTACAACAAAATTCACCAATCGACATTGGAGGCGGTGTGTTCAAATATTGGCACAGTCTTGCAAACAATGAGGGCGATAATGATGGCTACAACTCGGTTTGGCTTCTTGTATTTTACGAAAGCACTGCCTTCTTTGGAGTAACAACTGGTCGACCTGCAAGCAATACACCTAGCTGACCTTGTAAAACTTTTATTCTTTTTGAATAGTTGAGTGGGCACGAAGTGCCCACACTGCGGTTTTTATTTCGCTTTTCCTTCCCCTGTGCGCCGCCGAGTAGCGGAGGCTGGTCAGGGGATTTCGGCGAGGACTGTCTGAGCACGTAGCGCGAGTTCCGCAGCCGCCTGACCAGTCGATCAACGCAGGGAACTGCGAAGCAGCGGCGCACCGGGGTCACCTTCTTTTTGGTTACTTTTTCTTGGCGAAGCAAGAAAAAGTAACCAGCTGTCGGGCTACCCCCGACGGTGTTGGTTTTGAAAGTAGATGAAATACCACTAGTGTCCGGTTAAGAATCGAATAGATTCAGTTGGTTGCTGATATCTGCGTTTTCTGTCTGACCGCTGATGCTCTGTAAAGCCTGTTGAATGGGCATTTTCTCGAACAGCGTGACCGACAGAATCTGTAACAAAGT
>JBGSWB010000276.1:0-10670 GCA_041752675.1 Sideroxydans sp.
TGAGCGACGTGTGTGGATCATCGGTGCATCAAGCGGCATCGGTGCAGCCTTGGCGCGTGAGTTGCATGGGCGTGGGGCAAAGTTGGCCTTGTCCGCGCGTAATATCGAGGCGTTGCAGTTGGTTGCGGCTGATGATGTGAGTGCGCTGGTATTGCCATTCGACATCACCCAAGCGGCAGGAGCGCTACTGGCACGCGATGAGATATTGGCGAAGTGGGGTGGCATCGATCTGGTGCTGGTCGTCGCCGGCACGTATCAAAAGATGCGCGCTGATGATTTCGATCTGACCGCAGCCAAGCAACTGGTGGAAACGAATCTGATTGGGACCTTGAATTGTCTTGATGCCGTGTTGCCGACCTTGCTCGCGCAAGGTCACGGGGGGATTGGTATCGTCGCATCGGTAGCGGGTTTGAGCGGCTTACCGCAAGCCTTGATCTATGGTCCGACCAAGGCTGCACTCATCAATCTGTGTGAGTCGCTCTATCTTGACCTCCATGCGCGCGGCCTCGCGGTGTATCTCATCAACCCCGGCTTTGTTGCTACGCCCTTGACCGCCAAGAACGATTTCTCGATGCCTGCGCTGATCTCAGCAGAAACGGCAGCTCATGAGATCGTGCGGGGTATCGAACGCGGCGAGTTCCACATTCATTTCCCGCGTCGCTTCACCAATTGGCTGCGTGTGTTGCGACTCTTGCCGTACCGACTATATTTTTGGTTGATCCATAAGGTGACTGGACTATGACGAATCGAACTGCGCTAGATAGGGTGTTGCACTTCTTTGAGAATGTGTCTCCGCAAAGTGTGAAGGAGATCGCAGCGTTATACGACGCGGATGCGTACTTCAAAGACCCATTCAATGAGGTGCGGGGACAGGCGAACATCATTCACATCTTCGAGCACATGTTCAGACAGGTGGATGCGCCACACTTCATCATCAAGCAATCCATTTTGCAGGATGAAGATGCATTCATCGTGTGGGATTTTGAATTCAATATGCGCGGCACAAAACAGTTGCAAACGATTCACGCCTCTTCCCATGTGCGATTCAACACAGCGGGGAAGGTTGCATACCACCGCGATTACTGGGATGCAGCCGAAGAGTTGTATGAAAAGATTCCCGTGTTGGGAAGCATGATGCGCTTCATCAAACGCAAGGCGCGTGGATGATCTAAAAGGAGATGACGATGAAAACCCTGTTTATGCTACTTGCACTGACACTCTCACCTATGGCTTATGCAACGCCCTGTTCACCTTTGCTTGACCGCACCATCACCACCTTGCAAGGCAACAAGATCAACCTGTGCGAATACGCAGGCAAGCCGATCCTCGTGGTGAACACCGCTAGCAAATGCGGCTATACCCCCCAGTTTGAAAAACTGGAAGCGATGTACAGCCAATATCGTGAACAAGGTCTGTTGGTGGTTGGTTTCCCTTCTAACGACTTCCGTCAGGAATTGGCTAGCAACGGTGAGATCGCCAAATTCTGCAAGCTCACCTACAAAGTGAAATTCCCGATGAGTGAGCCATCTAGTGTGACTGGTACTCAGGCTAATCCTCTGTTCAAAGCATTGGCTCAGTCAACAGGAGAAGCACCGAGTTGGAATTTCCATAAGTACCTGATCGCGCCGGACGGCAAGACCGTGCATAGTTTTGCCACCGCTGTGGAACCAGACGAAGAACGGGTGATGAAAGTCCTACTACCGATGTTGCGTTGACCGCTTATGCCAAGCGGTGTTGCTAAATCAGATCTGCCACAAAAGTGTTGTGCCGTGTGCGGCAGACCTTTTGTGTGGCGTAAGAAACTAGCGCACGATTGGGAACAGGTGCGCTACTGCTCGGAACGTTGCCGACGCCACCGCCCTTAAGTGTAGAACAGAGAATGAGTGAAGGCAGTTTGGCGCATGTATAAAAAAAAGCAGGCTTCAGCCTGCTTTTTTGTTGGCGAAGATTAGGTCGATCAGTCTTCGAAGCGTTTGATCATGATCCTGCGCAACAGATTGTCTTTCACGACGAACTGGTGATACAGCGCAGCCGCAACGTGGAACACCACCAGCAGAACCATGATGCCGATGAACAGTTCATGGAATTCCTTGGCTGGGACTTTGTGGAAGTCTGGGATCAAGCTTGGGTCATTCGCTTTGAATGCATCTAACAAGCCAGAAGTGACTACCGTGATGAAGCCGGAGATCGCTGTCGCCAGTATCACCAGATTCAAGCCTAGGTGAGTAAGAGAAGCGACTTTGTTCAACATCGGATTCGCATTGGCATCTGCTGGAGCGCCATCTTTCTTGCGGAAGTAGATGCGTACCAAGGTGAGTAGCAATATCAAGTCGCCGATGAGGAAGTGCGCGGGGTACATCGCGAGTTTGCCTGCCGCGTCTTTGCTCTCTGCAACTTCATGTCCCAGATAGAAAGCGACGATGACGAGGACGAAGATGAGCCAGTGCATCAGGGCGGTACGTTTGCTGTATTGCTTCATGTGGTTCTCCTGTAGAAAAAAAGCCCGCGCATTTTAACGGAATGTTTGAAAAAATCAGCCCTGTCTAGACTGTGACATTAGGGGCATGCGTAAGGTCGCGACCAACCCTCCACCGTCACGTGTGGCCAATATCAATTCACCGTGATGTGCACGAGCCACGCGTTCGACGATGGCTAGTCCTAAGCCAGAACTACTAGCGTCACTACGCGCACTCTCAAGTCGCACGAAGGGACGAAGCACTGATTCGAGATGTTCGTGGGGGATGCCTGCGCCACGATCTGACACCGATAGCTCGATGTGATCTCCCGCTTGTCTAAGGTTCACGGCTATCTCACCGTCGCCATATTTGACTGCGTTATCCAGCAAGTTGGACAGCGCGCGTTTAAGAAGCGTAGGCCGTACATTTTGAGGAGCTAAGTCGGCTAGGTCGATGCGGACATTGTGAGACTCGTAACGTTGGACGACTTCGCTCACCAAAGCGGTGAGGTCTGTGGCAACGGTTTGTTCCTGCGCATCCAGTCTGGCGTAATCAAGGAACTGTTGGATGATGCCGTCCATCTGCATCACGTCCGCTTCGATGTCTGCTCGTAGTGATTCATCCTTGCTCAATTCAGCGGCGATGCGCATTCGAGCCAGCGGCGTACGCAAATCGTGCGAGATACCGGCCAACACCAAGGCACGTTCTTTGTCGTTGGTCTCTAGGTCAAAGGACATCTGGTTGAAAGCACGCGATACCGCGACGATCTCTTGCGTACCTTCCTCTGGAAGCGGCGTGAGGGATCTGCCTTGCCCTATCTGCTGCGCGGCTTTGGATAAACGTTGCAATGGTCGCGCGACTTGGCGTGCGATCAGATACGCACCGAGGAGGGCGAACACGAACGCGACACCGCCACCTAAGAGCAAGATGCATGACATGGGTTGTTCGATACGAGTCCTGGGAATCGCCACCCAGAATTCATCCTGCCCGATGTGAAAGCTCACCCACAGGTCGTCGATGCCGTTACGGGTGGAGGCGAAGTGTGTCTCTTTGCCTAGTTTGGCGCGCACGGCTTCCATCATCAGATGCAGTTCGGTGCTGGCTTCATCCAGAGGCGTGCTGGTATCGGTGGGTTCACCGATCTCGACTCGCATCCCTTCAGCTACACGCAACTCAGCCAACAAAGCGCCCCGCCATTGTGGTGCCGCAGACAAGATAGCTGCTCGAGTCAGGTTGATGGTCGACACCACCAGTTGTGCTTTCTGTTGAGCCCGCGGCGCCTCAGATGCCTGTCTGAATACCCACACCAGTGTCGCCAGTGACAGCACGATCAAAGCTGAGATCAGCAGGAACGAACGAATGAGCAGTGTCTTCGGCATCATGACTTCACACCGTCGGGAACGAACACATAGCCGTGTCCCCAGACCGTTTGGATGAACCTAGGTTTGTCTGTGTCGGGTTCGATGAGTTTGCGTAGGCGTGATATCTGTACATCGATGGCGCGGTCGAACGGTTCGTGGTCCCGCCCACGTGACAATTCCATGAGCTGGTCGCGCGATAGGGGGTGGCGGGCATGTGTCACCAGCGTCTTGAGCAAGGCGAACTCACCCGTAGTGAGTGAGACTGGCTGTCCCGCACGCTTTAACTCACGCGTGCCTAGATTGAGTTCACAGTCGCTGAATGTGATGATCGTATCGATAGGCTCAGGTGCGCCTGCGGGCTGGGAGCCTTTGCGGCGGAGCACGGCGTTGATACGTGCCACCAACTCGCGCGGGTTGAATGGTTTGGGCAGGTAATCGTCCGCGCCCATCTCTAGACCGACGATGCGGTCGATCTCGTCGCCTTTAGCGGTGAGTAAGATGACGGGAACGTTCTCACCAGTGCCGCGCAAACGGCGCAGGATGGATAGTCCGTCTTCCTTGGGAAGCATCAGATCGAGCACCAATAGATGGAATCGCCCCATGCGTAGCGCGGCATCCATGGCTTCACCATCACCTATGGCTTTGGTGTCGAAACCTTGCTCTGAGAGATAGCGTAACAACAGGTCGCGCAAGCGCACGTCGTCGTCGATGATGAGAATTTTGTATTGATCGTTCATGGGGCAATAATAAACGGGAGCTGGTACGAAACTGTGAGAATTTGTGTGTGGCCGGCACTTCTGAAACAAATATTTACAATTTAGTGTTTGCCATACACACCTGCCTTACATTTCAATCCCAACATCCTCACCACGCCAATGAGGCGGATTTGGGGAATACCCCACAGGAGAATGAAATGAATGCCATCGTTAAATCACTCATCGTTGCTGGCCTTGTCGCGTCGTTCGGTATGAATGCTTATGCAGACGAGCGTAAACAAGATAACCGTGAACAGAAGCGCGAGAAGTTCGAACAGATGCGCCCTGCTGAACGTCAAGACATGCGTCAGGAGATGCGCAGAGAACATCATGACGCCGCACCTCAACAACGTCGTGAGATGCGTGAAAAGATGCACGAACGTTTCGAGAAGATGTCACCTCATGAGCGTCGTGAGATGCGTGAAGACCTGCGTCATCGTAGCCATCGCCATCATCGTCATGAGCATGTGAGCGTGCGTAGTAACGGTCACGCAGTCGTGGTGCTAGGTGGTCATCGCCAACCTGTGATCGAGCGTGTCGAATTCAAGATCGGCTTCTAAGCCAATCCAGCACACCTGATCCCGCAGCACGCCCACTGGCGAAACAAGCGGATAGCAAATAACCGCCTGTTGGCGCCTCCCAATCCAACATCTCGCCCGCGCAGAATATGCCGGGCGATCTCTTTAGCATCAGATTCGCATCAAGCGAGTCGAAGGTGACTCCACCTGCACTGCTGATCGCTTCGCGCAGAGGACGAGTGGCGCTAAGTTTGAGCGGTAAATATTTGATGGTGGCCGCTAGTAGAGAGGCATCGTTCATTTGCTCTGCACTCAAGGCTTCACGCAACAGATTCGCCTTTACGCCTTTCAATCCCAAGCGACTTTGCAGATGACTGGACAAGGAGCGCGAACCCCGCGGGTGAGAGACTTCGGTGAGTACGCGCTGTGATGACCAATCAGGGAGTAGATCAAGGTGCAATGTGGCACTCCCTTTACTTTCGATCTCGTCTCGCAATGGAGCAGAAAGGGCGTAGATGAGACCGCCTTCGATGCCATGTTCGGTGATAAGGCATTCACCTTGTTTGCGTAGCTCGCCAAAACTGGCTGCAACTGATTTAAGCGGTTCGCCGACAAAGCGCTCGCGGAAGTGATGGCTCCAAGCGACCTCGAATCCACAGTTACTCGGACGTAGCGGGGCGACACTGGCACCGTGTCGCGCAAGTAAGGTGACCCATGCACCATCAGATCCAAGCTGGGGCCAACTGCCTCCGCCTAGGGCGAGGATGACTGCATCGGCGTTAGCAACTATTCCGATGATTCCCTCACCCTGCCCTCTCCCGGCGGGAGAGGGTTCTACTTCCCTCTCCTTCTGGGAGAGGGATTCAGGGTGAGGGGTGTTGCGCACCTCAAATCTCAATACTGCCGCATCATCCCAGCCTACCCAACGATGTCGCATATGGAATCGCACGCCGTTCTCACGTAGGCGATGCAACCACGCGCGCAGCAACGGTGCGGCCTTCATGTCTGTTGGGAACACGCGTCCTGACGTGCCGACGAAGGTCTCTATACCGAGTCCATGTATCCATTCACGCAGCGCATCAGGTGAGAAGGTTTGAAGCAGCGGTTCGATCTGTTCGCGACGTGAGCCATAGCGGGGCAGGAAGTCAGTCAAGGGTTCGGAGTGTGTGATGTTCATGCCGCCTTTCCCCGCCATCAGGAATTTGCGTCCCACACTCGGCATCGCGTCATATACATCAACGATCAAGCCGGCTTGAGACAACACCTCTGCCGCCATCAATCCAGCGGGGCCGCCACCAATAATGGCGACGGTCTGAGTTTGCTGTGTAGAGGTCAAGTCGATACCCCGCGTCGTGCCGCCATGTTGCATCCGATGGTGCGCAGTTGTTCGGCATTCAACAAGGTCTGTGCCAACGGTAGCAGTGTCCCATTCTCTGTTTCGATGTGTGTCGCATAGACATCGATGAAATGTTGGGCGATATGCATATCAAGCGATGCCTTGTGATCCTCGGCGATAGCTAGCAGCAATGGCCGCAAGTTGTTCCATGCCGCTTCCATGCGCTGGTGTTCCTGCAACAAGCTAGTGATGAGCGCTGTCACCGTTTGATCGTGTGTCGCGATGAGTTGTGGGAATAGATCGCGTTCTTCATCTTGATGGTGGTGCTGACCGGCTGTATCGAAATACCGCAGGATGGCCCGTGCAGCCTGCACTGCCTGTTCGTCACACCCTTGCTTCGATAGGTGTTCGCCCAATCGGGTGAGTGTGACGCATTGTGCTTCGATCCGGCCGTGACACGCGCGCAGCATCTCCAGTGGATCGTCGAATGTGGGGGCGGCAGCACTACCGATCAAAGAGTTCATCGCGGAAATTCACAAAGTGAGTGCAGCAACTTCGCAAGAAGAATAGGGTGAATGTCTTGCAGCATCATTTCTTTAGTTCACTATCTAGTCGCGCTTGCGCATGTGCCTGCGCCTTGTCGTAGATGAGGGAAAGATCAGCCGCGCTCACGTCGATCACGCTATCCATTTGCACCAAAGCCCATTGGATATCCGCTTGTTCGGGTATGACCCTAGGCTCCAGGTTGGGAGGAGCGGGGGTTACTGGTTGGGAGGGATAACTTCTGCCTGGCAAGAGGTTGTTGATGACCAAGGCTAGAACCAATGAAATGAGTGTGTTCGCGATGACTATCACGGCCACCCATTGCCAGCCCATCTCGTGAAACTGTCCAGCGGCCAACACCAGAGTCAATGCGGTCGCAGCTCCCGGGGGGTGCAGACAGTTCAAGTAGTGCATCAAGAATATGGCCGTGCCGACAGCCATTCCTGCCGCCAAGACCTGATCGGGGATGAGAAGGCTACATGCCCAGCCTGCCAAGGCAGAGAAAATATGTCCACCGACCAGATTCCAGGGTTGCGCGAATGGACTATGGGGCGCTGCGAACAGCAATACGGCAGATGCAGCCATCGAACCTAACAGCAGTAAAGGGAAGTCCGGCTGTGGGGAGGCATAGAGAACCCATGCCAATAGCATGATGGCGATACCGCCAGCGATGCCGCTGCGGACTTTTTCCATGGGCGATGCTGCTGTGGAGAGGGGTTTGAACGCCTTAAGGAAATCGAAGAAGGTCATCGTTGATCCTGAAAACATGGGGGGGCCGCAGACAGGGCGATTATAGGGGGAAGTCTGAGGTGCGGCGTATAATGCGACCACTTTGAATGCAGTCCTAACCAAGAGAACACTATATTGAACACAGTCAGTTTTGCCGACCTGAAGCTTGCCCCGCAGATTCTTAAAGCGCTCACCGAGTCCGGTTACACCACTCCCACCCCCATCCAAGCACAAGCCATTCCCTTGGTGCTGGAGGGTAACGACCTGATGGCGGGCGCGCAGACGGGAACGGGTAAGACCGCTGCATTCGCATTGCCGCTACTGCAAAAATTGTTACCGCACGCCAGCCCGAGCACCTCTCCGGCAAAGCATCCAGTGCGTGCGCTCATCCTTGTCCCCACGCGCGAGTTGGCGGTGCAGGTGGAGGAGAGCGTCAAGGCTTATGCCAAATACACGCACCTGCGTTCTTTGGTGGTGTACGGCGGGGTGGACATCAAGACGCAAACGCCGCATCTGAAGACAGGTGTTGAGATATTGGTGGCGACACCGGGGCGCTTGCTCGACCATATCGAACAAAAGACCGTGTTGTTGAATACCGTGCAAGTGTTGGTGTTGGACGAAGCGGATCGCATGTTGGACATGGGTTTCATGCCCGCGCTAAAACGTATCCTCGCCTTGTTGCCACGCCAACGTCAGAGCTTGATGTTCTCCGCGACCTTCTCCGACGAGATCAAGAAACTGTCGGAAGAGTTCATGAACTATCCGACCCTGATCGAAGTGGCGCGCAGCAATGCCACCTCCGACAACATCACACAAAAGGTGTATCTGGTCGCGAGTGAAGACAAACATCAACTGTTGGCAAAACTGTTGAAAGGCGATGACGCAAAACAAGTCATCGTGTTCACCAAGACCAAACTCACGGCTAGCCGCTTGGCGCGTCAGCTTCAGCGCGAAGGGGTTTCCGCCGATGCGATCCACGGTGATAAGAGCCAGCTCGAACGTATGCAAGCACTGGATTCATTCAAGCAAGGTAAGGTTAGCGTGTTGATCGCCACCGACGTGGCCGCGCGCGGATTGGACATCGACCATTTGCCCATGGTCATCAACTACGAGATACCACATGCAGCGGAAGATTACGTACACCGCATCGGGCGTACTGGTCGCGCGGGCGCAAGTGGCACAGCGATTTCTTTAGTGTCACCGGAAGAAGAGAAGTATCTGGTGGAGATCGAGAAACTCATCAAGACTGAGATCAAAAAAGAGAAGGCTGATTTGCCGCAACATTCAGCCAGACCGCAACGTGAAGCACGCCCTGAGCGTTCGGAGCGCCCAGAGCGAACTGAACGTCCGGCGCAGACTGAACCCAATCGTGAATATCACACGCCTGCACCAAAGAAGCCGCACCACGATCCGTGGTTCGATCAACCTTATGTGCCTAATATCAGTGCACCTGCCGCACCTATCAAGAAGCCAGAAGTATCTGCCTTGAGCAAACCCAAGGCGGCTATCCCAGCCTTGTTCCAACGCAAGCCACCTACTAGCACCTGATTCATTTGCCAGTGTCGGGCACGAACTTCAAGACGTTGCCGTTGATGCAATAACGCTTGTAGGTCGGGGCAGGACCATCATCGAACACATGACCGAGGTGGATGCCTGAACTGGCACTGCGAACTTCCACACGCTTCATGCCATGACTGATGTCTTCATGTGTCGTGACCGAACCCGGTAATGGCGTGAAGAAACTGGGCCAGCCCGTGCCGCTCTCAAACTTACTGTCGCTGCGGAAAAGTGCGACGCCAGTGATGGGGTCGACGAAGTTGCCGGGGCGTTTCTCATCCAGATTCGATCCCGTGAAAGCACGCTCAGTACCCTGTTCGAAGGCGATCTTTTGTTGTGTGGGTGTCAGCAGTTGATAGCCCAACCATTCCCAGAAGCGCACCTTCTCACCGTTGTACCCTGTGTAGCGGGAGACTTCTTTTCCTTTCTCGAAAAGCACGATGGTGGGCGTAGCGAACAAGGGTTTCTCTAGAGACCAATTTGGCGGTGGATTGAATCCAAGCGTGCGTGAGATCGGTACGGGTGATTTCCAACTATCCAACACATCGGCTTTGAATTTTCGGCAGTAGCCGCAGTCGACGCCTTCGAAGACGATGAGTTGGCGTTCGAAGTTGAGCGTCTTAGGATTGAATTCACTCATAGCTTTCACCGCTTTCTTTTCGGTTGCTTCAGCACTGAAGATCACGAGAGAGCAGATGATGAGGAAGGTACTGCGAAGCATGGGGCTGAAGAACATGGTTTCACCTTTCGAAATCATCAAAGTGATAGTGAGGGGGAGTGTACCTGCAAGCATCCATCTGTTTGTTGGTAATGCGAATTTCGGCTTCTAACCTATAAGAAACAATTAGTTCTCCCATTAACGGACACTCAACGTGCAGCTAAGGGGCGCGCCGAAGGCGCGTCCCAGCGACCGGAGGGAGCGAACTTGAGCGTAGGGTTGGGCGATTGATCACCTTTACTCAATACGATCTTCATAACCTTTTAACAATTCGCTTATTAATTGATTGTTGCGATACTTACTACGCAACATCTTCAATTGCTGATCTGTACCAGTACAGGTTTCTTTAAGATTTTGGAGAATAAATTGCCGCCGACTCTTTGAGCCAAGGTCGTTGCCTTCGGGCCACGGCTCACCACGAAAATGGTCGCACCCATCTCGCAGTTGTACAAATGCATCGACTTCATCAGGCAGTTTATGAATCCTTGCCGCATTTTCACACTGCTCCGTCGCACAGCTACCTTCGGCTTTTGCATCACTAACAATAATATTGAAAATCACTAGTGTCCGGTTAAGAATCGAATAGATTCAGTTGGTTGCTGATATCTGCGTTTTCTGTCTGACCGCTGATGCTCTGTAAAGCCTGTTGAATGGGCATTTTCTCGAACAGCGTGACCGACAGAATCTGTAACAAAGT
>JBGSWB010000277.1:0-8451 GCA_041752675.1 Sideroxydans sp.
GCAAGGGGGAGGGAAGGTAGTTGCATGTTGTGACGCAGTAAGACTAACGATTTAACTCAAGCGATCATTCCCGCAGCCACCGTATTATTCGTCGCCTCATCGATGACGATAAAGCTACCGGTTGCGCGGTCTATCTCGTAACTATCGAACACCAATGGCTGTTGCACCTTGATGGCCACGCGCACGATGTCGTTCATGTTGACTGCCGGGTTGGCGTGTTTCTCCAAGGTATTCACATCCACGCGATAGTCGATGCTGGAGAACAGGCACTTCGCCGTGCGTGTGGTGTGTTTGACGAGGTATTTGCGGTTCTTATCCAGCGGTGCTTCGGACAACCAGCACAACATCGCGTCGAATGCTTTTTCTACTTTGGGCGGATGGGCGGATGCTTTCACGAACATGTCGCCACGCGAGATGTCGATCTCGTCTGCCAAGGTGATGGTGACGGATTGTGGCGCGAATGCAGTCTGTAGCTTACCGTCGTAAGTGACGATCTCTTTGACCTTGGTGCTGCGACCCGATGGCAGGATGGTGACTTCGTCGCCCACCGACACTTCACCCGCTTCGATACGACCAGCGAAACCTCTGAAATCGTGATGTTCTTCGCTCTGCGGGCGGCACACCCACTGCACGGGGAAACGGAAGTCGGTGGTGTTCACGTCGTGGTCGATCTCGACCTTCTCCAGCAGTTCGAGCAATGCAGGGCCTGTGTACCAGCTCAGATTCTCACCACGATCGACGACCATGTCGCCGACCAAGGCGGACATCGGGATGCAGGTCACGTCATGCAGATGCAGTTGTGCAGCGAACGCCTTGTACTCGGCGACGATCTCGTCGAAACGCGCTTGCGAGTAGTCCACCATGTCCATCTTGTTCACGGCCAATACGATGTGCGGCACACCGACCAAGCTGGCGAGATAGGTGTGGCGGCGCGTCTGCGTCAACACGCCTTTGCGCGCATCGATGAGGATGACCACGAGGTTGGCAGTGGATGCGGCGGTCACCATGTTGCGCGTGTATTGCTCGTGACCAGGTGTGTCGCCGATGATGAATTTGCGTTTTGGTGTAGCGAAGTAACGATATGCCACGTCGATAGTGATGCCCTGCTCGCGCTCGGCTTGCAGGCCATCGGTCAACAAAGACAGATCGACCGCCGCCATGCCGCGCTTCTCGCTGGTCTTGGAGATGGCAGAGAACTGGTCTTCGAAGATGGACTTGGAATCGTGCAGCAAACGCCCGATGAGCGTGCTCTTGCCGTCATCGACAGAGCCGGCGGTGATGAAACGAAGTAGTTGTGTCGTATTGCTCATGATTAGAAATACCCTTCTTTCTTACGCAACTCCATGGATGCGTCAGAAGTTTGATCGTCCATACGGGTCGCGCCGCGTTCGGTGATGCGTGTGGTTGCGGTCTCTTCGATGATCTCGTCAACGTTGCGCGCTGTCGATTCCACAGGGGCGGTACAGGTCATGTCGCCCACGGTACGGAAACGCACGGTCGCGACTTCCACCTTCTCTCCCGGCTTAGGTTGCACCAGATGCGAGACGGGGATGACGTTGCCGCCGCGACGTATGACCTCACGTTCGTGCGCGTAGTAGATGTTCGGGATGTAAAGTTTTTCGCGACCGATGTATTGCCAGATGTCCATCTCGGTCCAGTTGCTGATAGGGAACACGCGAATGTTCTCTCCAGCATTCACGCGGGTGTTGTAGGTGTCCCACAGCTCAGGACGTTGGTTCTTAGGATCCCACTGGCCGAACTCGTCGCGGAAGGAGAAGATGCGTTCTTTAGCACGTGCCTTTTCTTCATCGCGTCGCGCCCCCCCCATGCAGGCATCGAAACCGAACTCAGCGATAGTCTCTAGCAAGGTCACCGACTGGAAGGGGTTGCGCGGCTTGCTATCGTCCTTGATGACGATGGTGCCGCGTTTGATGGAATCCTCCAGCGAACGCACGATGAGTCGTTCACCCAAGTCCGCCGCCAACTTGTCGCGGCAGGCGATGACTTCGGGAAAGTTATGCTCGGTGTCGATGTGTACCAACGGGAACGGGAACTTGGCAGGACGGAACGCCTTCTCTGCCAAGCGCAGCATGACGATGGAGTCTTTACCGCCCGAGAACAATAAGGCTGGATTCTTACATTCCGCCGCAACCTCGCGCATGATGTGGATGGATTCGCTCTCTAGCGCGTCCAGATGGGATAGGGTGTGTTTGCTCATTTTCTCTTCTCTATTTTTTACAACACAAAACTAAAATCTTTTTTTGCCACAGAGAACACAGAGTCCACAGAGAATTTTGCGAAGGTTTTTCTCTGTGCGCTCTGTGGCTGATTGTTTTTCATTTTTTAACTTCTCTTCAATGCCGAGGTCTTGCCGACATGCAACCCACACTCTTTAATTCTGTGAATCTTGGTTTCGGCTAACGTCGTCCGCTCCCGAGATTACCCTGCACCGAAACCCCGTAAACAAGCGCACTACGCACGCTTCAAGGGAGTGTGGCTTATGTGTAAGCCACACTCTTTGTTTTCGGGGTTTTCCCACCACCAACGCCCGGCGCGGATATCTTCACCGGGGGTGATGGCACGAGTACAAGGCGCACAACCGATGCTGGGGTAGAACTGATCGTGGAGCGCATTATACGGAACGTCGTTAGCTTTGATGTATTCCCACACTTCAGCATTCGTCCATTCCAACAAGGGATTGAATTTCTGTATGCCATTATCCGCATCGAATACAGAGATTTGCAAACTACCGCGAGTCACAGCTTGTTCACGGCGCATACCCGTGATCCAAGCTCGTGTGCCAACCAAGGCACGGTGTAGCGGTTCGACCTTTCGCACATGGCAGCAAGCCTTGCGCGCTTCCACGCTTTCGTAAAAACCATTCACACCATGCTGTGCGACATAAAGCTCCACTGCTGACGCTTCGGGATAATAAACAACCAATGGAACATTGTATCTATTGCGCACCATTTGCATCAGCTCATAGGTCTCTTGTGGCAAACGCCCCGTATCCAAACTGAACATGTCGATATTGGGCTGATGTTTGGCGATGAGATCAGTCAACACCATATCTTCTGCGCCAAGGCTATTAGCAAAAGTCACGGGCGAGAACTCGCGCACCGCCTGCTCCAATATGGCGATGGTCTGTTCTATTTTTTGTTTCAATTCACTCATGTAGCACTTCCTCGTGTTACGCGCCTATGTAATGGCGCATCTAAATCTACTGATGCTTGATAGCTCAGAGAAAAATCCGTGAACCCTGCCAATGCGGCCTGCGCATCTTTGTCTTCACGCACTGCAAACGTATCGAACCCAACGCGCTTCAAGTAGAACAATTGGTCATGCAGCACATCGCCCATCGCACGTAATTCTCCACGATAACCCAATTGTTTGCGCAAGCGATAAGCCAATGTGTAGCCTCGACCATCTGTGTACTTGTGGAAATCGATCGCAATCACTGGGAAGCGATGCACCTCATCGGGAATGTCTTCGGCGCGCTCAAAACCAGCCAGCCACAATCCAAGTTCAGTACGTCCCTGCAATGCGTCATGCTGACAATTCCAAACGGGCAACGGCACGATGATTTTGCCTGCTGGGACGACGATGCGATCAGCCGCCTCGCCCTCCTTTAAACGCAATACGGTCCATTCATCATCAACGGTGATTTTATCTTTGATCAGCATCAGAACCTCGGCGAATAATAGGGTGCGTCGTACGGCGTACCCTGTTGGATCAATTCGTAATCGGGCAGCAACAGTTTTGCGTCTTCCTGCACAGGCGTGGCGTACACGTACTCTATGAATGGCTCTAGACCCACACGACGCACGGTGTCGATGAATTTCTCGTCAACGAAACGCGCTTTCACATATACCTGCAACAAGCGCGAAACGACTTCTGGTATCTGCGCGAAGGAGAATGAACGCCCGATGATCTTGCCGATCGCCGCAGGGCTTCCCTTGGAGCCACCGATAGACACCTGATACCACTCGTCACCCGATTTATCCACACCTAGGATGCCGATGTGACCCACATGATGATGGGCGCAGGCATTCACACAGCCAGAGATGTTCAGATCAATCTCACCGATGTCTTGCAAGTAGTCGATGTCGTCAAAACGCTCATCCACTGCTTTGGCTAGCGTGATGGAACGTGCATTGGCCAGTGTGCAGAAATCGCCGCCGGGGCAGCAAATGATGTCAGTCAACAGCCCGATGTTCGGCGTTGAAAACCCGTGCACCTTGGCCGCTTCCCACAAGGCGATCAGGTCAGATCGCTTCACATCGGCCAGCACCAGATTCTGCATGTGGGTGATGCGCAATTCCCCTAAGCTGTATTTGTCGGCCAACGCGGCCGCCGCTTCCATTTGCTCGGCGGTCGCATCGCCAGGTGCGATACCCGTGCGTTTCAGCGACAACTCCACCGCCGCATACCCAGCGATCTTGTGTGACTTGACGTTGCGTTTCAGCCAACTCGCAAACGCTTTGTTTTCACGCTGCAATGCTTCTACAACAACATCTTCTGCTGGCAAGGTGGCGTAGGCCGGTGCTGTGAAGCAAGCAGCGACGCGATCTAGCTCTGCTTGTGCCAGTGTGCTAGGGCCATCCTTGCTGAGTTTCCATTCTTCTTCTACTTGGCGGCGGAACTCGTCGATGCCAATGGCTTTCACCAATATCTTGATGCGCGCCTTGTATAGATTGTCGCGACGACCGAACTCGTTATAGACACGCACGATGGACTCTGCATAGGTGATGATGTGTTGCCACGGCACGAACGCGTTGATCTCCGTACCGATCACGGGTGTACGCCCTAGACCACCACCAACCAATACGCGAAAGCCGACTTCGCCCTGCCCATTCTTCACCACTTGCAAACCGATGTCATTGATCTCTACCGCAGCACGGTCTTGCACAGCGCCAGTGATGGAGAATTTGAATTTTCTCGGCAAGTAAGCGAACTCGGGATGGAAGGTGCTCCATTGACGCAACAACTCAGCATAAGGCCGAGGATCGATCAGCTCATCCTGCGCCACGCCAGCAAACTCATCCGTTGTGATGTTGCGTATGCAATTACCCGATGTCTGGATAGCATGCGCTTCCACTGTCGCCAGATCAGCCAAGATATCCGGTGTGTCTTGCAGCTTGAGCCAGTTGAACTGGATGTTCTGGCGCGTAGTGAAGTGACCATAACCACGGTCATATTTGCGCGCGATGTGAGCGAACATACGCATCTGGTCTGAACTGACCATGCCGTAAGGTGCAGCGAGACGCATCATGTAGGCATGCACCTGCATGTACACACCATTCTGCAGACGTAGAACGCGGAACTCATCTTCCTTCAACTCACCAGAAAGACGACGTCTCACTTGGTCGCGGAACTGCGCGACACGTTCAGCGACAAGTTGATGATCGAATCGGTCGTAGCGATACATCGTTATGCCTCTGGGGGATAGCTTTTGGAGACAGGCAACAACAGCGCTGCAGCCAGTGGGAACTTAGCTCCATAAGCCAAGATGTGAGCTACATCCGAATCTTCATCGTGGCGCAAGGCTGCACCGATATAGGCATGCTCGCCAGTTTGGCCGACCACGATGCCGACACGTCCACCGCAACCGTTGAACCAGCTCACTGATTTGGGTTTGTTATCTTTGTTTGTACTCATGACTTCACCTTACTTAGTAGAACACCATCTTTAGTCCAATGATCAGCAACATGGTCGCCAACAATGTACGCAATATATTCTCTGGGACTTTAGCGCTCATGTGACTGCCGACGTAGATACCCAGCAACGAACCCAGCAACAAGCTTCCGAGTAATACAAAATCGACTGTTCCCAATGCCATGTGTCCCAAACCCGCTACTGCAGTCAATGGAACTGCATGCACGATGTCCGTACCGACCACCTTCACAGCGGGCAGGCGGGGATATAAGAACAAGATCGCCACCGTACCCAACACCCCTGCACCGATAGATGAGATGGTCACGAGCGCACCTACTACAACACCCGTCGCAATAGTGGCTGCGGGCAAATGACGATGATGGATCTCATACACCGTACCGTCATCGCGCCGAGCCAACTTAATGATCCAGTCTTTCAATAACAGTGCCGTCGCCGTCGCCAACAATGCAACGCTCAACACGCTGGTCACCAAGCTGCGCAGCGTCTTTTCTTCCAGCGCCAGCGCTTTGAGTGATGCGATGGTGATGATGGCCGCGGGAATGCTCCCCAGCGCCAACAGCTTGACCACTTTCCAATCCACCGAGCCTTTAGCGGCATGTACCCAGCCACCCATACTTTTGGTGATGGAGGCATACAACAAGTCGGTACCCACCGCAGTCGCAGGCGATACACCGAAGAACAAGACCAGCAACGGCGTCATCAATGAGCCACCGCCCACGCCAGTCACACCAACGATCAAACCAACCAGAAAACCCGACAGGGTATAGAGCCAATCCACGCGATACTCCTTAAAGAGGCGCGCATAGTAACGGAGTAGCTTATCTTTATTAAATGGTGATATGTTAATATGATATAACCATACGTTATTAGGGGGCACGCCATGAACTTGCAGCAATTGCGCTACTTGAATGAGATCGTGAAGAACGATTTGAGTATCTCTGCCGCCGCTGCCGCACTCTTCACATCACAACCTGGCATCAGCAAACAGATAAAATTATTGGAAGAGGAGTTGGGTGTCGATATATTCGTGCGCAATGGCAAGCGATTAGCCGCACTGACCGACCCCGGAAAGCTGATCGTCGAAGTCGCTGCGCGAATGTTGCTCGATGCAAACAATTTGAAGCAGCTTGGATCTGAATTCAAGAACCAGCAAGGCGGCGCACTCATCATCGCCACAACCCATACCCAGGCACGCTACGCCCTCCCCTCCATCGTCAAACAGTTCACACAGCACTATCCCGATGTGAAGCTCAGTCTGCACCAAGGCAGTCCGACACAGATCGCGGAGCAGGTGCTGAGTGGCGAGGTGGACATCGGCATCGCCACCGAGAGCTTGGTGCTTTACGATGAGTTGGTGACGTTACCCTGCTATGAATGGCATCACTGCGTGGTGGTGCCTCCCAAGCATCCGTTGCTGCAAGAAAAAAAATTGACGCTCAAAAAGCTTGCGCAATATCCAATCATCACCTACGACTTCGCCTTCACTGGACGCAACAAGATCAATCAAGCTTTCAGTGAAGCTGGGATCACGCCGAATATCGCGCTGACGGCTATCGATGCCGATGTCATCAAGACTTATGTGGAGTTAGGCATGGGCGTCGGGATCGTGGCGCAGATGGCATTCGTTCCTGACCGCGACAAACATTTGAAGATGATCGATGCCGGACATCTATTCGAAGCCAGCACGACACGCATCGCCATTCGCAAGAACCAATATCTGCGCGGGTTCGGCTATCACTTCATCGAGTTGTTTGCTCCCCACCTTACGCGCGAGATCGTGAGCAAGGCCCTCCATCAAAACCCACAGGATGCACTATGAACGAGACCATCAAACTCCAACGCAGCCATCGCAGCATCCGTAGCTACAAGACGGAACCTGTCAGCGACGAGATGCTGCAGGCCATCATCGAAGCAGGCCATCGCGCGCCTAGCTCGATGAACGCGCAAGAGATATCAGTCATCGTGGTGCGTGACGTAGAGCGCAAAATCAAGATCGCCGAATTGGCGGGCGGGCAAGCTTGGATCGCCCAAGCACCTGTGTTCATCGCACTCGTGGCCGATTACAACAAGACCGACATGGGCGTACGCAAGGCCGGACAGATGCAGATCATCCACGAGAGCATGGAAGGATTGATCGTTGCCGGGATAGATGCAGGATTGGTGTTGGCCAACATGATGGTGGCAGCGCGCTCCTTGGGCTTAGGCATCGTTCCCATCGGCGGCATCCGTCGCAACCCGCAAGCCATGGTCGACCTGCTCGGACTGCCTCCGCTCACCTTCCCACTCGTCGGCTTGTGCATCGGCCACATTGAAAAGGATGTTCCAATCAAACCGCGCATGGAGGTGAGCACCTTCCGTCATGACGAACACTACGATGCTTCGCACTATCAAGCAGCCATCGACAGCTACGACACGACCATCATGGAATATTGGAAACAGCTAGGAAGACCTGATGGGCTCACGTGGTCACAGAACCTAGGCAACAATCTGAAGCAGGTCTACTACCCACAGGTGAAGCCTGTGGCGGCGATGCAAGGACTACTGAACGATAAGTGATTCCAATTCGCGCCTGATGTCTTCGAACGATGGTCGTGCGCTCACTTCAGCTTGGGTGCATCTGACTTGTAAATCACGCAAAACATAAGATGAGGCATCGCAGCGAGCCAATAACTCTTCGAGCAAACAACCAAAAGCGCGCACTTCGACACCTTGCAATCCTTGCTTGAGCTCTTCATCGTGCGTCGGCAAGAACGAGGCTGCACCAAAATCACCCAG
>JBGSWB010000278.1:0-8347 GCA_041752675.1 Sideroxydans sp.
GCCCGTGATCCTAGTCATCAACAAAGCCGACCTGATGCAGGACAAGAACGAACTTCTGCCCTTCATCCAAGAGATTTCCGGCTTGCGCCATTTCGCCGCCATCGTTCCAATCAGCGCGCGCCAAGATAAACATCTCGATACATTGTTGGATGCTATCCGTCCCTTCTTGCCAGAAGGTGAGCATCTGTATGCCGAAGATGACATCACCGATCGTAACGAACGTTTTCTCGCTGCCGAACTCTTGCGTGAGAAGGTCTTTCGTTTCACCGGTGATGAACTACCTTATTCAGTCAGCGTCATCATCGAGCAGTTCAAACTCGAAGGTAAGTTGCGCCGTATCCATGCCGCCATCCTCGTGGATAAGGACGCGCACAAGGCCATGCTCATCGGTAGCAAGGGGGAGAAGCTGAAAGAGATCGCGACACAAGCGCGCCTCGATATGGAAAAGCTGTTCGATGGCAAGGTGTTCCTCGAAGTGTTCGTCAAAGTGCGTAGCGGATGGGCCGACAGCGCGCAGATGTTGAAGTCTTTGGGGTATGAGTAACGCTGCTTCTAAACAACGTATCCAGGACGAACTTGCCTTCGTTCTGCATAGTTACCCTTTCCGCGAGACTAGCCTTGTATTAGAGGTGTTCAGCCGTCAGCATGGGCGTGTACCTTTGGTGGCGCGGGGGGCCAGACGGCCACGCTCTGCTTTGCGCGGATTGTTGATGAGTTTCCAGCCACTGTCCTTGAGTTGGTTCGGCAAACATGAGTTGCGCACCTTGCACGGTGCCGAGTGGCAAGGTGGTCAGCCGCAGTTGCAAGGAACGGCCTTGCTGTGTGGCTTCTATCTGAACGAACTACTGCTCAATCTGATGGCGCGTGATGACCCACACGAGAGCTTGTTCGACTATTACCAGCAGACGATGCAGCGATTGGCGCAGGAAGACGACCATGCTTTCACGCTGCGTTGTTTCGAGAAGCATATGTTGCAAGAGTTGGGTTATGCCTTGCAGCTAGAAACGGAAGCGGTCAGCGGTAAGCCCATAACCCCGACACAGACCTACCGCTATATACTTGAGCTAGGTGCGGTGGCCGAAACACCGGATACATCGCAAGGGATGCCGATCACAGGCAAGACCTTGCTGGATATGGCGGCTGATGATTATCGTGATGCCAATAGCGCACGCCAGAGCAAACAATTGATACGTATGTTGCTCGACCACTATCTGGCTGGAAAGACTTTGCACACACGCGAACTGATGAGGGATCTACAGAAACTATGATCAAGCTTGGACTCAATATCGACCACGTTGCCACCCTGCGCCAAGCACGCGGCGCACGTTACCCCAATCTAGTCAGAGCCGCATTGGTGTGTGAAGAGGCGGGGGCGGATGCCATCACCATCCATCTACGTGAAGACCGCCGCCACATCCAAGATGCCGATGTGGACATCCTGCGCGGCATGTTGCAGACGCGCATGAACCTCGAGTGTGCTGTGACTGATGAGATGATCGAAAACGCCTTGCGCGTGAAGCCGCACGACATCTGTCTGGTGCCGGAGAAGCGCGAGGAATTGACTACCGAAGGTGGTTTGGATGTCATCAAACATTTCGATGCCGTGCAACGCGCCACACAACGCTGTACCGAGGCGGGTATCCGCGTGTCATTATTCATCGATGCAGATGAACGTCAATTAGATGCGGCGAAAAAAGCGGGCGCACCTGTCGTCGAGATCCATACTGGGAAATATGCCGATGCCGACAGCGTGCCTGCGCGCGATGCAGAATTGGTGCGCATCCATAGGGCTGCATTGCATGCGCATGGCCTGGGATTGCAGGTGAACGCGGGGCACGGACTCAATTATCACAACGTGCTTCCTATCGTCGCCATCCCTCACATCGCTGAACTCAACATCGGCCATGCCATCGTCGCTGAGGCCGTGTTCATCGGGTTGGAGCAAGCAGTCAAGAACATGAAGGCGCTGTTGGTCGCATGATCTTTGGCATAGGCACTGACATCATCTCGGTCGCCCGTATCGAAGCGGCGATGCAACGTCATGGTGATGCTTTTGCAAAACGCATCTTGAGTACACACGAACACCTTGAACTGTCCTCGCAGGCCCACCCTGCACGATTCCTCGCCAAACGGTTCGCTGCAAAGGAGGCTTTTGCTAAGGCGACAGGGCAAGGATTACGCCATCCAGTCAGCTTGCAACGCATCACCGTCAGTCACGATGCCTTAGGCAAGCCAATTTTTGTATTCGATGGGTCACTTGCAGATCATCTGGTCAAGCTGGGTATCGCGCGTCATCACCTCAGCCTCAGTGATGAGAAAGATACGGCTGTGGCATTCGTTATTTTGGAAGGGAAAGACTGATGGGTATCGGACCAGTGATGTTAGACGTAGTGGGCAAGACACTCGCGCCAGAAGACGAAGCGCGACTCAAGCATCCTCTAGTCGGTGGCGTCATCCTGTTCGCACGCAACTACGAATCCCCCAGCCAACTTGCCGAACTGACCGCCAGCATCCGAGCTTTGCGCACGCCGCCATTGTTGATCTCTGTCGACCACGAAGGTGGCAGGGTGCAGCGCTTCCGCACAGGTTTCACCAAGATCCCGCCGATGCGCGAACTGGGAAAGCTCTACGACCAGCATCCCAAACGAGCCAAACATCTCGCCGAGCAGGTAGGTTACGTGCTGGCTTCTGAGTTGCGTGCCTGCGGCGTCGATTTCAGTTTCACGCCCGTTTTGGATGTGGACTATGGTGCGAGCAGTGTCATTGGTGATCGCGCTTTCCATGCTGAGCCACAAGCTATCGCTGAGTTGGCACACAGTCTATTGATCGGTCTGAAAAAAGGCGGTATGCCCACGGTGGGCAAACATTTCCCAGGGCACGGTTACGTCTGCGCAGATTCCCATTTGGAGATTCCGGTGGATGAACGCAGCTACACCGATATCGAACTCTGCGATCTCATCCCGTTCCGCCAGATGGTCAATTTTGGGTTGACTGCGGTGATGCCAGCGCACGTCATTTATCCCAAAGTCGATCCGCGTCCTGCCGGATTCTCTAAGATATGGTTGAAAGACATTCTACGCGGTGAGTTGGGTTTTGAAGGGTGCATCTTCAGTGACGACTTGAGCATGGAAGGCGCGACAGTCGCTGGCGGCATCGTGCAACGCGCCGAGGCGGCCCTACATGCAGGGGCTGATATGGTTTTAGTCTGTAACAAGCCAGAATCTGCGGATGAATTATTGGCAGGACTGAAATGGGAGATGTCCGCGCCAAGCAAAGCCAGACTGGCTCAGATGCACGGCAAGCACCATCCCAAGACACTCGCGCAACTGCACGAAGACCCAGATTTCATCAAAGATTTACAAGACATCAGTAAAGTGGGGATAAGCGAAGGTGAACTACCTTTGGTATAGGGCACTTCTCTAAATCCAAATTTAGTCGCAATACTGCGTTGCTCACAAAAAATTGCTCCTTACATATCAAATATATGCCGCGTCGCAATTTTTAGTTCGCGCCTTGTCTTGCTTATAACTTTGAATTTATAGAAGCGCCCTATAGAATCTCAACCGTTGATTTCAGTCAGTGACATCTAAGAAATGAGTGAATTCCAGTTAAGTCTGTTAAGCATCGGGGCGGTCGTTGTGGTCGCGGTGTATCTATACGGTCTGTGGCAGCAATGGCGCTATCGCCGTAGCCTCAGCAAGCCTTTCGAGCCGGCAGCCACGGTCAGTAAAACGACGCCCCAGCAGTCGCAAGCGTTGGATGAGGCTGAGATGCAGCATTACATCGCCGATCCTATCCCCGAGACCTCGCCGCAATTCGATGAAAAGACTGACTACGTCGTCAGCATGACACTCAAGTTCCCGCAGAGCGCAGAAGCATTGGATGGTTATTGGCAGCGCCGTTTCGACTATGGCAAGACCATCCAAGCCGTAGGGTGCAGTGCGGCTACCGGTGTGTGGGAGCGCGTCATTCCAGAAAGTCGCACTTCCTACAGTGCTTTCAAGATCGCCTTGCAATTAGTGGATCGTAACGGCCCAGTCAGTGATACCCGCTTGTCCGACTTGCGTGAGCTGTTGGGCGCCATCGGCCAAAAGTTGGATGCCGACATGATGTTACCCATGGTCGATAGTGCCATTGAGCGCGCGCGCGAGTTGGATAAATTCTGTGCCGATGTGGATCAGATGATCGGTATCAATATCGTGCCCAATAGTGAACGCGTCTTGTTCGGTAGCGAAGTGGCACGTGCAGTACAGCTAGTCGGTATGAGCTTGCAGGCGGATGGTACTTTCCACCAGTTCGATGCGGACGGCGCGACCTTGTTCACCTTGAGTGCGGCTGACGGCACACCTTTCCAACATCACACATTGGACCAGATGCAAGTCGACAATATGACCTTGTTGCTCGACATCCCGCGCGTCAAAGATCCGGTCAAATGTCTAGACGAGATGACCTTGCTGGCGATGGAAGTCGCGACAACTTTGCGCGCGACACTCGTCGATGACCAGCGTGTCACTCTGGATAACACGGCCATCTCTCGTATCCGTTCTCAAGTGGAGGCAGTCGAGAAGAGTATGTTGGCCGGTGGCATCGCTCCCGGAAGCGATCAGGCGTTGCGGCTGTTCTCCTGATGGATGCGAAACAACGCGTCAGCGAGCTACGTGCCGAGTTAGAACGGCATAGTTACAATTACTACGTACTGGATGCGCCCAGCATCCCAGATGCGGAATACGACAAGCTGTTCCGCGAGTTGCAATCACTAGAAGCCCAATATCCAGAACTGTTCACACCGGATTCCCCCTCGCAGCGTGTAGGTGGCAAAGTGTTGGATGGCTTCACTCCAGTGAAACATGCCGTCCCTATGCTATCCATCCGTACCGAGACGGATACGGAGTCTAGTGGGGCCTCCAACTTCGATACCCGCGTCAAGAACGCCCTAGATTCAGCAGGGGGTATCGAATACAACTGTGAACTCAAGTTCGACGGCCTTGCCATCAATCTGCGCTACGAGCGCGGCGTATTGGTGCAAGCCGCGACCCGTGGGGATGGCGAGACGGGCGAAGATGTGACACAGAATATTCGCACCATAAAATCCATCCCATTGCGCTTGCATGGCTGTGATGCCGAGGTGCTGGAAGTGCGTGGCGAAGCGTATATGTCGCGTAAGGACTTTGATCGCTACAACGAAAAGCAGCGCGACTTGGGACTTGCCACCTTGGTCAATCCACGCAACGGCGCTGCCGGCACCATCCGTCAGCTTGACCCCGCGCTGGCCGCCAAGCGACCACTTTCCTTCTTCGCCTACGGATTGGGTGAAGTCAAAGGTTATCCCTTACCTGCGACGCATAGCGCCATCCTTGATGCTTTGAAGTCGTTCGGACTGCCTGTATGTGATGAGCGTGCCGTGGCGAAGGGGGCCGATGAACTTGTCGCCTTCCACCAACGCGTCGCCAGCAAGCGAGATGCACTTCCCTTCGATATCGACGGCGTGGTGTACAAGGTCAACAGCCTTGCGCTACAAGCCGAACTGGGATTCGTCTCGCGCGAACCGCGTTGGGCGGTAGCACACAAATTCCCTGCGGAAGAACAAGTTACTAGATTGAATAGCATTGATGTGCAAGTTGGACGTACAGGGAAGCTAACTCCTGTGGCAAAGCTTGATCCTGTGTTTGTGGGTGGGACAACAGTCTCAAATGCAACACTTCACAACCTATTTGAATTGCGTAGAAAGCGCGTACGTGCAGGTGATTTAGTTATTGTGCGCCGTGCTGGGGATGTGATTCCTGAAGTGGTTGGGAGAGTAGAAGACGAATCTGCTGCCTTTAAGCACAACTTTTTGATGCCAAAATTTTGCCCTGTGTGTTCAAGCAAGATTGTACGAGAGAAGGGTAGTGTGGATCATCGCTGTACTGGAGGTTTGTTCTGTGCCGCACAACGCAAGCAAGCCATTCTTCATTTCGCCGGAAGGCGAGCGATGGATGTTGAAGGATTAGGGGATAAGTTGGTTGATCAATTGGTGGACAAGAATATTGTTCATTCCATAGCTGACCTATACAACCAAGATAAAGTAAATATTGATGTGCTGTCTGCGCTGGATCGCATGGCCACGAAGAGTGCGCAGAATGTTTTAGATGCTTTGGAAAAGAGTAGGCACCAGTCACTTGCTAGATTCATTTTTGCATTGGGCATAAACAATGTTGGTGAGACAACAGCTAAAGATTTGGCGCGCCATTTTGGTAAATTGAGCGCATTGCGTGAGGCAACAATGGAGCAGTTACGGCAAGTTGCTGATGTTGGCCCAGTGGTGGCACAAAGCCTTATTGATTTTTTCAAAGAGCCACATAACATCAAGGTGATAGATGACTTGCTTGATCAAAGCCGGTGTGGACTGATATTGCAAGAAAGTGATGGAGCAAGCTCCGAGCCCTTACCTCTGTCAGGCAAAACCTTTGTGCTAACTGGCTCACTTAGTATGAGTAGGGACATGGCAAAATCGCGACTGGAAGCCTTGGGAGCGAAAGTGGCGGGCTCGGTTTCTAAGAAGACGGACTGCGTGATCGCGGGAACGGAAGCGGGAAGCAAGTTGGACAAGGCGCGAGAATTGAATGTGCCAGTGTGGGGCGAGGAAGAACTTGTGGCGCATCTGTCGGATTGGGAGAAGAACTGATGCTGACGAACCAACAAGCACGCGCTGTCTTGTCTGACGCTGAGATGTTGTTCAGCGCAGATGAAGTGCAGGCGGCATTGGCGCATGTGGCAAAAGAGATCAACGCGACACTCGCTGATCAGCACCCACTGGTGCTGTCAGTGATGGGGGGCGCGGTCATCTTCACTGGACAGTTGTTGCCGATGTTGGATTTTCCCTTGGACTTCGATTACCTGCATGTCTCGCGCTATGGCAACGAGAAACAGGGCGGAGAGTTGCATTGGAAGGTCGCGCCACGCGAGAACGTGAAAGGCAAAGTGGTGTTGGTGTTGGACGATATCCTAGATGAAGGACACACCATGCAGGCCATCAAACAGCGCGTGATGGAACTGGGGGCGACGAGATTCTATTGCGCCGTGTTCGCGGATAAAGCGAACGGCAAGGTCAAACCGATCAGTGCCGATTTCATAGGGATGGAATTGCCCGACCGCTTCGTATTCGGCTTTGGTATGGACATCCATGGCGCATGGCGTAATCTGCCTGCTATCTACGCGGTGAGAGAGCAGGATTAAGGATCATGGATTCAGGATTCAGTTAAAGGCAAAACTGCTGGTATTGCTGAATCCCGAATCCTGATTCCTAAAATAGGAGTTTCAAATGTTAGCGATCATTGGCGGTACTGGTCTCAATCAACTCGGCAATCTCAAGATCACCCATCGACAGGTGATGCGTACGCCCTACGGTGAGCCGTCTGGCCCGATGACGTTCGGCACCATCAACGAACACGAAGTCATGTTCATCGCACGTCACGGTTACGGTCACACTATCCCGCCGCACATGGTCAACTACCGTGCAAACCTTTGGGCCTTGCGTGACCAAGGTGCGAAGCGCGTCATTGCTGTGTCATCGGTGGGCGGGATCCGTTCGGATCTGGTGCCGGGGACGTTGGTCGTACCGGACCAGATCATCGATTACACACATGGCCGAGCATTCACCTTCTTTGATGGTCGTGAGAATTCGGTTACCCATATCGACTTCACTTTGCCCTATACCGAGTCATTGCGCCGCCGCATTTTGGATGCGGCAAAAAGTGCGGGAGAAGCTTGTATCAGTGGCGGTGTGTACGCCGTTACCCAAGGCCCCCGCTTGGAGACGGCTGCTGAGGTCAATCGGCTTGATCGTGATGGGGCAGACATTGTTGGAATGACCGGCATGCCCGAAGCCGCATTGGCGCGTGAACTGGGATTGGAATATGCCGCCATCACCGTTGTAGTGAACTATGCGGCAGGACGTGGAGCAAGTGAGAGGGCGGTCCCGTTGGATGAGATCGGCACATTCGCACAACCGGCGATGGCAAGAGTGCGCAAGATATTGGAAGGTGTGGTGGAACACGATGGCGTTTAGGCCAGTCCTGCGCATGGGTGATCCGCGCTTGTTGCAGCGCGCGGAACCCATCACCAATTTTGGCAGTCGCGAACTGCAAGCCTTGCTGGCTGATATGCGCGACACCATGCACGAGTTGGACGGTGTCGGCCTTGCTGCACCGCAGATCGGTGTCAGCCTGCGCGTAGTCATCTTCGAGGTGAATGCCAATCCGCGTTATCCCGATGCCGAATCCGTGCCGCAGACCGTACTCATCAATCCTGTACTCACTGCCTTGTCGGAGGAGGTGGAGGAAGATTGGGAAGGCTGTTTGAGCGTGCC
>JBGSWB010000279.1:0-3259 GCA_041752675.1 Sideroxydans sp.
GTCTATACGGACATGGGTAGCAGGAACAAGCAGCGTGCGCAGGATGAGTTCAAAGATAAGATCGTCATCATCGGTTCCACTGCACCGGGGTTGTTTGATCTGCGCTCGACACCGATGGCGAAGATGCATCCTGGTGTGGAAATATTGGCGACGGCCATCGACAACAACAAGCATGGTGATTCGTTGCGTTTCCCTGAAGGGCGCATCTGGTATCTGCTCATCACATTGGCACTCATCTGGGGAACGGCGTGGGCGTTCTATCGAGAGGATGGACGTGCCAACATCGACAAGTTGTTCGGTCTATCGCAGATCATCCTGATCGGCTTCTCATTCGCCAGCATCAACTTTTCCAACACATACATCAATCTGGCCGGGCCAGTGGTGTTGGGCATCGCTTACTTCTCACTGGCACGTCTGTATGCTAATGCGACCGGCAAGGCGTTGGAACAGAACATGGTGCGCGCGGCGACGGCACGGCAGGGAGATGTGCAGGCGACGCTGCTGCTCATCCGCTTCGATACCAAACTCAACGTGATACCCGATGCGATGCTAGAAAAGATCCGTCTCGGTTTGAAGCGCATCGGTTCGTCGCAAAAGAGCGTGGAGATATTGAGCGGATCACAGAAGGGTTTGTGGGGATTGTTCGAGAAGACCATCGCCATCTCGTGGGCGGCGGATGTGGATGACGGAGAGACGTGTGCAGCGATACAAGCTGATGTGCTTACGGTGATGCAAGGTTTGCCAGCGTTGTTAAGCCGCTTCGTATTGCATGTGGATGGAGCGACGAGTCATGTCATGCATGAGGGTAGGTTGCACGGTGGCGAGCAGGCGGCACAAGGTTGGCGGGTGATGTTCGCCGAGGCATTGATCAAGTGGGATGAAGAAGGGAAACGTAATGAATAAGCAGAGCAGATGGTTGATGGCGCTGATGGTATGCGCTTCGATGCAGAGTGGAATGGCGCTCGCGGGAGAAGCAGGCACGATGTCGAAAGCAGATGAGATGAAGGCTGAACCTTTCCGTGACGCAAAATCGGTGAAGGCACTCGCCGTTGGTGAGAAGTTGGACATCCTGAGCAAACAGGGGGGCTGGTTCAAAGTGAAGGTGGGTAAGGCAACGGGTTGGGTTCATATGCTGAGTGTTCGTAAAGTCGATGCGAAGAAGGGGGCAGTTAATTCATCTGGATTGCTGGCACTTTCTTCGGGACGCGCCGGAACTGGCAAAGTAGTAGCAACGACGGGGGTGCGCGGCTTGAAAGAAGAAGAGCTGAAAGCAGCGACTTTCAACGAAGCAGAATTGAAACGTGCGGAAGCTAATGCATCGAGCAAGTCAGATGCGGCGGCATTCGCTAAACAGGGCAAGCTGGTCGCGCGCTCGTTCGATTACCTGCCTGCGAAGTGAGGGAGAGCGACATGAAAAGATCAGTACAAATATTGTTGTCCTCTTTGTGTTTGGTATCTGTGAGTGCCTGTGCATTCGATCTGGGTGAACTGAAGGGTAAGGTCGATGCGGCTAAGGCATCCATCCCGCCAGTCAATCCCAAGCTCACCGAAGCGGTGAAAGAGATCAAAGGCCCGAGCGAGAGTGAAGAGATCGCCATCGGCCGGCAGATCGCAGGCAATCTGCTGGGCGCTGCGCCTTTGGTCAAAGACGATAAGTTGCAGAAATATGTGAACCGTATCGGACGCTGGATCGCTACGCAGAGCGAACGTCCAGATTTACCTTGGCATTTCGGTGTCATCCAATCGGAAGACGTGAATGCTTTCGCGGCACCGGGCGGCTACATCTTTATCACGCTTGGTTTGTATCGCACCTTCCAAAGTGAAGCGGATCTGGCCGGTGTGTTGGGGCACGAGATCGGACACGTCATCCGTCAGCATCACTTGAAGATCTTGCAACAGAGCAAGCTGGTAGATGCTGGTGGCAAGGCACTTTCAACATCAGTGGGTGGTAACGACAAGGTGCAACAGCTCATCGGCAGTGGGGCAGAGATCGTCGCACGAGGTTTGGATAAGGATGCTGAGTTCGAGGCGGACCGAATCGGTGTCGTGCTGGCGACGCGTGCCGGTTACGACGCTTATGGATTGCCGAGCGTGCTGCAACTGATCGGGCATGCGGCGAAAGATGATGATCGTGTCGCGCTACTGTTCAAGACGCATCCACTACCTGAAGACCGCCTGAATAAACTCGGTGGTGCGATGGGCGATCGTTTCGATCGTGTCAAAGGACTGACGCTAGAAAAGCGTTTGCTCAAGGTGAAGAAATAAGCTCCTCATCCAGTCTGCGCAAGTTGTAACGCGCTTGATAAAGCTGTGGGTCTAATTGAAGCGCGACGGTAAGTTCCCGTCGCGCTTCTTCTTTGCGCTGTGCCAATAGATAGGCGTAGCCCAAGTTGTTATGCGCTCGCGCTTTGTTGGGCGACTTCGCTACGGTGTCTTCCCAAAGGGTCACCTCGTTCTGATAGATCTGATTGCGTGACACGGTGAGGGCGACGCAGGCGAAGAGTAATCCCGCAGCGACGAATCGCCATCTCTTTCCATCCAGTAACAAAGTCAGCTCGATCGCGAGTGCGAGCAGAAGTGGCCAAGCGGCTAGATAGAGTTGCCGTTCGTTGGCGATGTCGATGCGCGGTAACAGGATGTAGAGCGGTATCAAGTGCAGCATCATCCAGCCTAGTGCGAAGCTGATCCATGGACGTCTACGCAAAAAAGCGATCATCAGTCCGAGCAGCGCGATGGTGATAGCGAGTGGGAATATCGCCTCTGCGAGCTCGTGAAGGAGGGGGAGGTCTGGATCTATGTTCTGCCATAGCGGCAAGACGAACTGTTGCAACAGATATATGAAGCCAGTCAGTTGTGTCGCGAGGTTGCCTTGTAGTCCGTTGAGTTGTGCGCTGCGCTCCATTTGCGAGAGGTAGTGGTCGCTGAAGAGGAAGAACACGGCAGCGATGAAAAGTAGCAACCAACTGGTCCACTGGGGTTTGAATTCAAAGCGCCATCTGCCGCCACAACTCACTTCCCATAGCAGTAGTGCCAATGGCAACGTCACCGCAGTCTCTTTCACTGCAAGTGCAAATGCAAAAAATAGGGGTGTGACGACATACGTGTAGAGCGGTTTGTGTCGAGTGCGACCTATCACGTAGAACAGCAGTGCAGCGAGATAGAACAGTGTCATCAACGAGGCAGAGCGTCCGCTGATGTAGCTCACCGCTTCGGTGTGGATAGGATGCACGGCGAACAGCAGGGCGGCCAGCAGCGGAGC
>JBGSWB010000280.1:0-9747 GCA_041752675.1 Sideroxydans sp.
ACCCCCATCCTAGCCTTCCCCCTACAAGGGGGAAGGAATGGGTTGGGAGGTGTCATTTCTACCCAAAGACACATTTTTAAATACAGGATTACCGCCTGCGCGGGAATGACGAAGTCGGAGGTGACAGCATGAAGAACTTATTCAAATTGGCACTGCGCGGCCTGATGCGCAATCGCCGCCGTTCGATGGTGACCTTGCTTGCCATCGCTTTTGGTTTTGCGGCCATCGCGCTGTTCGCGGGTTATACGCACAACGTGTATGACGGTCTGGGTCGTCAGTCCATCCACGGCGAGATGTTAGGTCACCTGACGATCTACAAGAAAGGCATGCGCACCGAAGGCAAGCTCGACCCCGAGAAATATCTGCTCACTGCGGCTGAGGTATCAGCTATCAGCAAGATGACGAAAGAAGAGACCCACGTCGAGATGGTCGCGCCGCGATTGGGGCTGAGCGGCTTAGCCAGCAATGGCCGCTCCAGCACCATCTTCATCGCAGAGGGAATCGCACCCGATGCTGTGGAGAAGCTACGTGCGGGCGCACTGACCGAGGAGGAACGTGCGAGCGGTATGTTTGACAATATGCGCATGCGTTTGGACAGCGAACGCCCCGAAGTGGTGGGCTTGAGCGAAGGACTGGCCGAATTGCTCCATCTGCAAGAAGGCGAGCAGGCGCAAGTGTTGGTGAACACGCTCAGTGGTCAAGCCAATGCGGCAGATGTCACGTTAGGCAAATCTTTCAACACGGGCAATGCGGGTAGCAACGACAAGTTCGCCTTCGTATCGCTGTCGCTAGCCCAATCGCTGTTGGATGCGGATGGACGTGCTGATCGATTGACAGTGTTACTCGATGATGTGGAGCAGACCGAGCCGATGCGTGAGGTGCTGTCGAAAAAGCTCTCGGCGGCGGATTATGAGGTAGAGATCAAAACATGGCAGGAGCTGTCTGATTTCTACACGCAGGTGCACGGCATGTTCGACATGATCTTCGGCTTCATCTTCAGCATCGTCATCACGGTGGTCATCATGAGTGTGGCGAATTCGATGGGTATGACCGTCATCGAGCACACCCGTGAGATCGGCACCTTACGTGCCATCGGTTTGAAGCGCAGTGGTGTGATCCGCTTGTTCACGCTGGAGTCGATGCTGCTCACCTTGATCGGTTGTGTCACTGGCTTGCTCATCGCTCTGGGGGTGCGCTGGGGGATCAATGTGGCGAACATCTCATATGTGCCGCCCAACAGCGCGGGGGCGGTGCCCTTGCTGGTGGACATGGATACGGGGCGTATCTTCTTCACCTTCATCATGATGGGCGTGGTGGGTACGCTGGCGGCATATATGCCGGCACGACGTGCGGCGAAGAAGGACATCATCGATGCGTTGGGACATGTTTGAATCAGAGTCAAATGCAATTCAAGCCACAGAGATCACAGAGCGCACAGAGAAAGAAAACGTACTCACCGATCTCTCTGTGAACTCTGTGTGCTCTGTGGCTAAATGATTTTGCGAAAGGAAAGTATATGCGCACTAGTTTGAAAACAAGTTTGTTAGGGTTGTTGCTTTTGAGTGGAGTGGCATCTGCCGCGCCGGATGCACACAGCATCCTCACCAGTTCCGATCAGGCGCGTGGCGGCGGACTACCCGGCATCGTGTGGGAGATCAAACTCAATTCGCGTGATGGCGATAAAGTCGATGAGTCGCAGCGTCTCGTGGTGAAAGCGGTGGATGAGTCGAGCGTGGCGGAAGTGCTGGAGCCAGTGCGTTCAAAAGGCTCCAAGATATTGCAGGTGGAGCGCAATATGTGGCTCACCAAACCTGGATTGTCTAAACCCATTCCCATCTCGCCACGTCAGCGCATGAGCGGACAGGCATCGAACGGCGACATCGCCGCCACCAACTACGCAGGCGATTACGAAGCACAGATGAGTGGCAACGAAAGTGTCGATGGGGAGCCGTGCTACGTGCTCGATCTGAAGGCGAAACACAAACGCGCGACCTACGACAAGATCCGCTATTGGGTATCTGTCAAACGTTTGGTCGGTGTCAAAGCGGAGTTCCAATCGGTCAGCGGCAAACTGCTCAAGACCGCACACTTCGAATATGACGGCAACATCGAGCATGACGGAAAACGCATTCCCTTCATCAGCAAGATGACGATTCGAGATGCACTCATTGATGCTGAAACGGTGATGGAATTCGGATCAGTGAAAGTGAAGAGAGTATCCACATCAGAATTTGATCTGGGGCAGATGCGATGAACCCTGGAAGGCACCTGATGAGGGTGGTGACCTTACTGCTGGTCGCACTTGTGACCAGTGGTAACGCACTGGCTGACGGAGATATGACTGTGCGGCCTCAGCTTGGTTTTGGAATGCTGGAGGGAAAGAGCTACCAACATGCTGGGGCGCGCTTGTTACTCAATGCGAACGATAGGCAGAAATACGGATTGGAACTGAGTCGAGTCAATACGTCACAAGGTGAATATTTGGCTGTGGGGATCGTGCTGGAACAGCGTAAGTTCGGCTGGTTCAATATGTCGATAGGTAGCATCGGATATTTTGGGCAAGGTGTAGGTGTACAGAATGCGCCGGGTCTGGTGAGTAACCTTGGATGGGAGCCGGTCACCTCGGATGCGATCAAACCCTTCGTCACCTTGCACAATGATGTGATGTTCGGGAGCAAGACCAAAGCAGGATATGCGCTGAGTGCGGGCCTGTCGCTGACGTACTGAATAAATGGGAGTGAAAGTGGGAATCCGATCAAAAGTGAATCTGCTCTCGTTGCTGTTCATGGCCAGTAGTACAGTGCATGCCGAAGAGTCGAACTGGAACACCTCGTGGGATGGCACGCTCTACGGTTATGCTAATGCCACCACTTTGCGTAGCGACAGCGTGCTGAATCCTAATAACCAGATCGCCAACTTGCCAAAACGTAGTGATACGGCGGAGTTGCGCTTGAACTTAAAAGCAGAGAACGAAGTAGCTCGATTCACTGTACGCCCTATCTTGTTGACGCGTCAGCTACGTGGTGGTGCAAGTGATTCACAAAAAAATGACGGCTATCTGAGCCAATGGCAAGTGCGTGTGAGTGCTAGCGAGGAATTGAACGTGGCGGCAGGGCGCGAGGTGTTGAACTGGGGGCCTGCACAGTTTCGCTCGCCGTCTAGTCCGTTCTATTTCGATAACGGGCGCAGCGATCCTATGCGTGAGTTGATCGGGATGGACACGGTCAAAGTGACATGGACACCAGACATGCAGAGTAGCTTCACTTTGGCGCGCGTTGTCGGAGCGGGGCGCGTAGCACCTGTGTCTGACGAATGGCGCAACACGTGGTTGCTCAAAGCTGATCAACGCGGTGATGGTTATGCGGTCGGTGTGGTCGCGGCGAAAGCGGCTCTGAATGCCGCCTTCTATGGTGCGCATGGTCAATATTCCGTGGGTGACGAGACGCTGCTGTACGCAGAGATGGGCTCGTCCGAACAGCCGTCAGCATTGCAATCGCCTGCTGATGTCGCGCTACCTTTCAGTGTGCTTGCCGCATCACCACGTCGTAACACGGTGTTGATGGGGGCGACCTACACCTTGCTCGATGGTCAATCGCTGACCGCAGAATATCTGCATGACGATCACGGCTACACCACTGCACAAGAGGCCGCCTATTTCTCACGTGCGGCGAGTTCGCCAGCCTTGGCTGGGCAAGCACTGGGTATGGCGCCGCGTTTGTTGGGGCGGGACTATGTGCATCTGGTGTGGCAGAGCAATCTGATGGAAAGTGAGGGCTATTGCCGCTTCATGTACACGCGCAGCCTGACCGATGCAGGGCAGGAGTTGGGAGCTTACAGTGAGGCGACCTTGCATGAACGCGTCAGTGCATTCTTCACCACAGCTGTTACAAGTGGCACACCTCGCCAAGAGGCGTCATCGTTATTTTCACGTAGCATCACGCTGGGCGTGAAGGTTGCTCTGCATTGATGACGCGAACATAATCGAATCATGCTCAATATCATTTTTACTACCTTCGCTAACATTTTGTTCAACACGGCCATTGCAGGATTGTTGACGGCGGTGGGATTTGGTGGGAGCTTCTGGAACAACATGGTGTTTTCGCAGTGCATCGGACTTTCTATATATGCGGCGAATGCATCGGTGATGTGCCATATCACCGATAAGCGTTGGCGTTGGGGGGCGCTAATCTTCACGTTCCCTGGCAGCATCGTCTTCGGTGTCACCTTGGGCGCTTGGATCACTGGAGCTGGAGATTGGAGCAATCCACAGGCGTGGGTGGCGGTGATCATCGGGCTGTTCTTTGGTGGCATCGGTAGTATTGCCTACCTCCTCAATCAACGCATCAAACAACTGGGCGCGGAGGTGAAACAGCGTCGTATGAACGAGATGGAGAGCGAGAAGCGCCAGATGGAAGCACAGCTCAAGATGTTGCAAGCGCAGATCGAACCGCATTTCCTGTTCAACACTTTGGCGAACGTCAGCAGCCTCATCGACAGCGACCCGGCGCTATCGAAAAGATTGCTGGAGAGACTGAACGATTGGTTGCGTATCGCACTGGTGCGTGCGCGTAGTGACAACGCGACTTTGGGTGACGAGTTGGAGATGCTAGAGAATTATTTGCAGATATTGAAGATACGCTTCGGTGATCGATTGCGTTGGACGACCGATGTCGATGGGGAGGCGCGCAACCGAGTATTCCCGCCGATGTTGTTACAACCGCTGGTGGAGAATGCGGTGCGTCACGGTATCGAGCCTAAGATCGGCGGCGGCGAGATCAGCATCCGTGCGACGCTGACAGAGCAATCGTTGTGTATCGAAGTGAGCGACACAGGCATCGGCATGGTCAGCCAAGACGTTTCAGGTACGGGGCTGGCGAACATACGTGCAAGGCTGGCGACTTTGTTTGGTGAGCGAGGGCGACTGTCGCTTGAGGGGAACAACAGCGGTGGCGTCACTGCTATCTTGGAGTTGCCACGATGAGAGCAATCATCGCCGACGACGAACACCATCTTGCCGAATACCTGCGCCGTCGCCTCGCTCAGTTATGGCCGGAGCTCAAGATCATCGCGGTCGTGCATGACGGCATCGCCGCCGAACGTGCATTGGCCGATCTCAAACCCGACATCGCTTTTCTCGACATCCGCATGCCAGGACAGAGCGGCTTGGATGCCGCGCGTGCGGCATCGATGACAACGCGGCTGGTGTTCGTCACCGCCTTCGACGACCATGCCGTGCAGGCGTTCGAGCAAGCGGCGGTGGATTATCTGCTCAAGCCCGTCTCCGATGAACGCTTGGAACGTTGTGTGGAGCGCTTGCAACAAGGCAGTATGTTTGCACCCGATGCGATGATGTCACGTTTACAGAAGTTGCTTGCCACACCTGCCAAGCCAGAACCACTACGCTGGTTGCGCATCCAAGTCGGGCAGACGGTGCGTATGGTGGCGGTGGAAGAGGTGTGCTACTTCCAGTCCGCCGACAAATACACCACCGTCCTCACGCGCGATGCCGAACTGTTGTTGCGCACCCCCCTGAAAGACCTCATCGAGCAACTCGCCCCCGATCAGTTCTGGCAAGTGCATCGAGGCACGGTGGTGAATGCCAAGCAGATCGTTTCTGCACATCACGACCTGTTGGGTAAGGTGTCGCTGTCGTTGAAAGACAGAGTGGAGAAGATCGCTGTGAGCCGTAGCTTTGCGCACTTGTTTCGCCAAATGTGAAAAAGGAGTTTGAAATGGATAAAGAATTACATGTGGTGTTCGGTTCGGGTCAGGTCGGTCATCCGCTGGCACAGAAACTAATCGATGCAGGCAAGCGCGTGCGGGTGGTGAAGCGCAGCCAAGGCGATGTGCCGGAAGGGGTGGAGACGATGCTGGGGGATGCGACCAAGGAATCTTTCTGCCATGAGGCATGCGTCGGTGCGAGCGTGGTCTATCACTGTATGAACCCAGCGTATGACACCAAACTATGGGCGGCCACTTTGCCTCGTCTTATGGACAATCTCATCGCGGCAGCTAGCAAGGTGGGTGCGCGACTCGTCGTGTTGGACAACCTCTACATGCTGGGGCGCACTGGCGGTAAGCCGATGAACGAAGATACCCCCGTGAATCCATGCAGCAAGAAAGGGGCGATACGCGCGAAGGTCGCCGCGCGATTGTTCGAGGCACAAGGTAGCGGTGAAGTGCGTGCGGTGTGTGGTCGTGCAGCGGATTTTTACGGCCCGCGTGGGTCGCTCACCATGTTCGGCGAGTATTTCTGGAAACCCGTGTTGGCGCGCAAGGCGGGCATGTCGTTGGGGAATGCCGACACGCCTCACACCTATCACTACATCCCCGATGTGGCTCACGGACTTGCTACGCTAGGCTGTGCGACAGATGAGCAACTCGCGGGGCAGGTTTGCTGGATGTTGCCCTGCCAGCCAGCTGTGACCACGCGTGAGATGGTGCGTCGTTTCGAACCCGCCGTGGGCCACACCATCCCGCTCAATGTGATGCCGCGTTTTATGATGAATCTACTCGCCTTGTTCGTGCCGATGGTGCGGGAGATCAGGGAGATGGCCTATCAGTGGGACGAACCATTCATCGTGGACGATAGCCGTTTCCGCGCACGTTTTGCCATGAAGCCGATACGGGAAGATGAGGCCGCGCGTGCCACAGTGGAATGGGCGCGGCAGATTTACGGCGCAAAGTGATTCATTTTTCCGGTAGTTGTAGACCGAATTTGCTTTGGAACAACCCCATGAAGCCCCGTTGCAACGCTTGTGGGGTGTATCCCAATGCATGCTGGCTATCTAGCCGTTTCAGCATGTCGTGATAGAGGCGTACCGTCTCCACATGGATGACAGCTTCTCCGCCGCGTGCCTTTCCATATTTTGCATTTAAGTAGTGCTCTTCACGCGACAGCAAAGGCATCACGCGTTTCACATCTGCCCACACATCAGGATTTAAGCCTGAGCGTGCTGCGACGATGCGTGCATCCTCCAGATGCCCCATGCCTTGGTTGTATGCAGCCAGCGCCATCCACAGGCGATTCTGTTCTGAGATGCGCAGAGGTAATTGCTCTTTGAGCAGCTGCAGATAGCGCGCACCCGCCATGATACTGGTCTGCGCATCCAAGCGGTTCTCCACACCCATGCGATCAGCGGTAGCTTCGGTGAGCATCATCATGCCGCGAACGTTAGTGAAAGAGGTGGCATACGGATCCCAGCGCGATTCTCGATAGGCGAGTGCGGCAATTAGTCTCCAGTCCAGCCCAGTCAGATCGGCGGCCTCCTCGAACCATTGGCGATAGTGCGGTAATTTCGATTGTGTATGGGCAATGAAGGTTTCGGTATCCACTGCTCCCAAGCGTTCGTTATGTCCGTAGTGGCGATCGATTGCGTGGCCCAAGGTGTTGTCACGCTTGATCTCATCCATGAATCTATCCACCTTAGCCAGCAAGTCATCTTCGCCGCTGACGGCCCAACTCATCTGTGAAGGTGAATTCAAGCTCAAACGTGAACTTAGATCTGGATAGTAGTTGCGCATACTGGCGATCTGCTCCTCGTTGGCGACCGTGCATTCCAAGTCGTCCTTGGCGACCTCTTGCAGCAATTCGATGGGCGAACTGCCCTTGCGTGACTCCCACGTCAGTTCATCGTACTTATCGCGCACGGTGCGCAGCGCCGCCTCTTGTGCCGAACCATTCGCCACCGTGATCAGGTGCGTGTAGACATCATCCATACGTCTGGGGGAATCGTTGTTGCAAACGATACGTTCATCGAGCGATTGATAGCTCTTGCTGTAGCGCAATGAACGATGTGAATTGGCGCGAATGCCTGTCGCCAGATGTGCAAATCCCTCGTTCAGGCTGTTGACGGCTTCATCGGTAGTTTGGTGTAACAGACGCACCTTGAGATTGTTACGCTTAGCGAACAGCTCGACCAAATCAGTTTCGAAAGCAGTGTCAGTTTCCATTTCCATATTGGGAACGACCACGACTAACTCACCTTGACGCCAGTCAGGCAAGGGGTGCGCTGACATGAGCTTGATCCCCCCCCAAGCACAGAGGCCGATCACGACAGCGAGTCGCAGAGGAAGTAGATTCCACATGTGATCATTCTGCCCGAAATTCCAATGTTGCTGGTAAAATGCGCGCCCTTCGCGATGGGCCGCACGTAACACGTTGTGCCTAAAGCGAATCGAGTCTCGGAGAGGTGGCAGAGTGGTCGAATGTACCTGACTCGAAATCAGGCATACCGCAAGGTATCGAGGGTTCGAATCCCTCCCTCTCCGCCATATGTCAAGCATCCTCAGCGGTTTTAGAGCGCTGAAGGTTCAGTTCCCTCATTTGTTCCCTCATAACTATCAATCGGGGGGGCAAGGTTCATCAGGGGGTTCGCCAGTGCAGATCCTGAATTTATCCGACCGAAATAGTTGTCCTGTGGGTCGCGTCTAGCAAGAAGGCAATATAGCCATTCAGTAAACTCATCGCCGCCATGATGATCCTTCGTACCCCACTACCCACCACCCCACCCTAAATCAAGATTTGAGTCGCCCTCCCTATACTGCGAGTTTTGGAGAAGCAACGATACCCCCTTACATAGTGTCAGTCGCTTCAGAAAAATATTTATATATTCGCCAGTGGTCACTTTACAAATGTTGCTATGAATAAAATCACAAATTGCACCCCGCATGCTTCTGTAAGAAGACTGGTCGAACTAAAAGTTCGAATGATAAATGGCAGGTAAAAATTAACTATGTTTGCAATATTTTCTGTTGTAATACCGTTTAAGAAATAAATAGACGAGGTGATTTCGCAATGATTCTTCCTACCCCAGCAAAAATTGAAGATTTACTTAATGCTTCTTCTCAGCTTGAAGTTCCGAGATATCAACGTGATTACAAATGGTCGACCATTGAGGCAACAGAGTTTATTGAAGATCTTGATAATTATGTTGATGGAAATGGTGCTGGGTTGTTTTTAGGGACCATTGTTTTTGATGTGTCCGAAGAGAGTAAGCAGGGCAGAATCAGAGTCGTTGATGGTCAACAAAGAATAACAACTATCCTTTTGCTATTGATGGCTTGCAAGAGTGTCGCTAAGAAAATTAACAACTTTTCTCTGGCGCAGGAAATACAGAAAAAAATAACATTCACGGATTCTGCTACTGGAAAATCGAAAGGCTGCAGATTAATTTCGTCAGAATCAATTCGAGATGTCTTTGAGTTGATTGCACAGGATAATTGGGATGGAGAATTCCCTCTTAGGGTTAATGGCAAGTCCGTTATGGAGTTCCTAACTTCTAATTGACGTCGTGCCAACATGTTTTATGACATCCGACTCGTCGATAGATCATGGGCATATCGATGGAAATCCAGCAAATCACAAAATCAAAATGCGGCGCGAAGACGCGATCCGGAACCCCCTGCGTTCGCCGCCCCGCTAGTGGAAGAACCCGTTGCATTTTGCATGGTGGAGCATCACTTCGCGGCAAGGATCATTGGAACTACAAAGATGGAAGCCAGACCCGAGAGATGAGAGAGTTGGAAACGGCAGCAGTGAAGAGAGTAAGGAAGCTGAAGAAGATGGCGAAGTCGTTGGGGATGTTCGTTTGAATATTTAAGCCGACTCACTAGTGTCCGGTTAAGAATCGAATAGATTCAGTTGGTTGCTGATATCTGCGTTTTCTGTCTGACCGCTGATGCTCTGTAAAGCCTGTTGAATGGGCATTTTCTCGAACAGCGTGACCGACAGAATCTGTAACAAAG
>JBGSWB010000281.1:0-3461 GCA_041752675.1 Sideroxydans sp.
GGCGGTTATGCGGCGGGTGAGAACTACTTTCCCGATGGCATGCCAGCCGTGAGTTTTTATGAACCTACCGAGCGTGGCTTGGAAGGCAAGATTTCAGAGAAGCTAGCGCATCTGCGTGAGTTGGATGCAAAAGCGAAAAACAAAAATTAGCCACAGAGAACACAGAGGTCACAGAGAAAAGCAAAATCGAAACTCTCTGGAGTTTGGACGAGCAGCGTGAGGGCAGAGCAACGGTTTTCTCTGTGCACTCTGTGTCCTCTGTGTCCTCTGTGTCTTAAGGGGTTGTTTGTGGTGTTAATGAATAACCAAGCAACGTCAAATCAGAGAGAATCGTGGCAGATCAACTGACAGAGAAAATCATTGCAGCCGCGATTGAGGTTCACAAAACTCTCGGGCTAGGACTGTTGGAGTCGATTTATGAGGAAGCTCTGTGCATTGAGTTTGAATTGATGGGGTTGGATTTTCAGCGCCAATTGGCGGTTGATGTGTTGTACAAAGGCCATGCGATTCAGGGGCAGCGACTCGATTTGCTGGTCGCAAGGGAGGTGGTCGTGGAGATAAAGTCTTTGCGAGCATTGCCAGAAGTGGCGACAGCTCAAGTGCTCTCATATCTGAAGGCGACGGGTTTGAAGCGCGGATTATTACTGAATTTTGGAGAAAGGCAGATGGTCAGTGGAGTGAAGCGAATTTCTCTGTGACCTCTGTGTTCTCTGTGGCTAAATTGATTTTGAATTTGAGGTTCTCATGTTAGACATACAAACACTACGTAATGACTTGGCCGGAGTGGCAGCACGATTGAAGACTCGCGGTTTTTATCTCGAAACCGCGAAGTTCGAGCAACTGGAAGCCGAGCGCAAGACCATCCAGACACGCACGCAAGAGCTGCAAGCGAAACGCAATGCTTCCTCCAAGCTCATCGGCCAAGCCAAGGCCAAGGGCGAAGATACGACTGCCATCATGGAGGAAGTGGGTGCACTGGGCGATGAGCTGAAGCAGCTCGAAGCCAAGCTGCCACAAGTATTAAAAGCGATGGATGATTTTTTGGCGGTGATTCCGAACGTGCCTCATGCCTCCGTGCCAGAGGGCAGCTCAGAAGCGGACAACGTCGAAGTGCGCAAGGTGGGTGAAGTGCCCAAGTTCGATTTCGAAGTGAAGGATCATGTCAGCATCGGCGAAGGGCTGGGCGGTTTGGATTTCGAGACTGCGACCAAGATCGCGGGCGCACGTTTCACTTTGTTGAAAGGCCCGTTGGCACGTATGCACCGTGCGTTGGCGCAGTTCATGTTGGATACACATACCGAGAAGCATGGATATATCGAGACATATGTACCTTTTTTGGTGAATAGCAACAGCATGTACGGAACTGGCCAATTGCCGAAGTTTAAGGATGATTTATTTTCGGTAAAAAATGAAGGGGCGACTTCTGTCGAAGAGTTATCTAGTATTGTTTCTGGAAATAATTTCTATCTCATCCCTACCGCCGAAGTCCCAGTGACCAACATGGTGCGCGACACGATCACGCCATTGGAAAAACTGCCGATGAAATACGTCGCGCACACACCTTGCTTCCGCAGTGAGGCAGGTTCTTATGGCCGCGACACGCGCGGCATGATCCGCCAGCATCAGTTCGAAAAAGTGGAGCTGGTGCAGATGGTGCATCCAGAGAAATCCTACGAAGCGTTGGAAGGTCTGCTCGGCCATGCTGAGACCATCCTCAAAGCATTGGGCTTGCCATACCGTGTGGTGAAGCTGTGCACGGGCGACATGGGCTTCTCTTCGGCGACCACCTATGACATCGAAGTGTGGCTGCCTGCGCAGAACACCTACCGCGAGATCTCGTCTTGCTCAAACTTCGAAGCGTTCCAAGCGCGCCGTATGCAAGCGCGTTTCCGCAACGCGGCAGGCAAGCCGGAGTTGTTGCATACACTGAACGGTTCTGGACTTGCAGTCGGTCGCACGCTCGTTGCTGTGTTAGAGAACTACCAGCAAGCCGACGGCAGTGTGAAAGTGCCTGAAGTCTTACGTCCTTACATGGGTGGCCTGACCTCAGTCAACGCTATCTAAGTAGTTGTCATTCCCGCGAAAGCGGGAATCCAGTGGTTTTATTCAAAATGCCTTGGGTGTTGCCCTTGCTGTGCAAGGGAATTTATTGCTAACTGGATTCCCGCTTTCGCGGGAATGACAAACTAAATAGCAGCTCGCCCCTCGTTTTCTGCGTTTCGTCGCTTTACGCTAGCCCTTCCCAAACGCTGCCTCTAGAGTGCATCCTGTCACAACACGGGAGGCACTATGAGGATCACCCCTATACTTTTTGCTCTGGCATTTCCTTTTGCCGCCCAGGCGGGCGAACTGAAATTACTTATCAATAATTCAGGATTAACTGGCAAGACATTGTTCGTCGCGGTTCACTCGATCGCGGCAGACTTTCCGATGAATGACGACAAAGCCATCAAGCGTGCTGCCATCGCCACGGGCGATAAGACGGAGCTATCCATTCCTAATGTGACATCGGGTGAATATGCGGTGGCGGTGTTCGCCGATGTGAATGGCAATGGAAAATTGGATAGCAATTTCATCGGCATGCCGAAAGAGCCTGTCGCAGTTTCGCGTGACGCCAAAGGCCGCTTCGGCCCGCCCAAGTTCGCCGATGCCGCTTTCCTAGTGGGTGATGGCGTCACCACTCAAACCATCACCATCAAGTGAGGCAGAAATGAACGAGACATCTCCCATCCTTAAATTGCGCAACATCAAACGCCGCTTCATGTTGGGCGAGACGCACATCGATGCGCTCAACAGCATCGACTTGGACATTCACGCAGGCGAGTTCCTTGCCGTGTGGGGGCCATCGGGCAGCGGAAAATCTACCTTGATGAACATCATCGGCCTCATTGATTCGCCCACGGCGGGCACGGTGAATTTCGATGGTCAGGATACGCATGCGCTAGCAGACGATGCGCTTACCGAGTTTCGTAGTCAGAAGTTAGGCTTCGTGTTTCAGAACTTCAATCTGGTGCCCGTCCTCTCCGCGCTGGAGAACGTGATGTTGCCTTTGCAGATACAAGGTGTCGCAGAAGCTGAAGCGCGCAAGCGTGCGGCTGCGGCTTTGGTCGATGTGGGGCTGGAACGTTTCGTGAACTCATTGCCGGACAAACTCTCCGGTGGTCAACGTCAGCGTGTCGCCATCGCACGTGCCTTGGTGGTGAATCCCAAACTGGTCATCGCCGATGAGCCGACCGCTAATCTGGATTCCGAGAACAGCCGCATGGTGGTGGACTTGATGCGTGAGATGAATCGTGCGCGCAAAGTGACTTTCGTGTTCACCACGCATGATCCGCGTCTGCTCGACCACGTGGATAGAAAGATTTTGCTAAGAGACGGAAATATCGTGAGTGATGAGGTGATGGCATGAAAACAAATAATTTACTAGCCGACTCATTCCCTCCCCCTTGCAGGGGGAGGGT